>SYDY01000118.1 GCA_005801425.1 Bdellovibrionales bacterium
GGTGTATTTTTTGGCGATGGACACGACCAAACGCAAATTGGCTTCCACCAATTCATCTTTGGCACGATCCACACGGCGTTCTGCCATAATAATCGAACGATAGGTGTGACGAAGAACATCGACCGGAACTTTCGCTTCTTCTTCCACGCGGGCAATACGACGTCGCGCACTTACATAAACACGCGCCACATCCTGGGCATCGTCCATCGATAAATTTTTACGGCGTGAACACATCGTTCTCGCCAACGCCTCAATATCTTCCTCGATATTGAGTCCTTCAACGCTTTGAAGATCCAATTGCATGCCGCGCAGGCTGTTGCGCACTTCGGCTTCGGACTTATCAACCCGTTGAATGAGCGATTTCAGACGCAAAATAATGCGTTCGATCTGCTTCTTGGCCAAACCCAAGGCTTCGGTGGTCTCTTGCATCCGAAGCGCATTGGCTTCAAGACCCTCTTCGATCTTTTCAAGACCAATTTTTGACGTCGACTTTTGCGCCGCTTTGCTTTTAAACTTGTCGCGTTCGGCCTTAAGCTCTGCGATTTCGTCGATTTGCTTGATCACTTTTTCGACGCGTGGATCGTTGACAGGCACGCCATCATCTTCTGGCTTGGCCTCGTCCAACACATCGTCGCTTTCGGTCACCAGAAGATCGTCATCGCTCTCTCCCATTTCTGGGCTGAGCAAATCATCTTCTTCAAGACCACGCACAACATCCTTAAGACGAAGGGCACCCGACCGAAGACGCGTTCCAAGACCGATAATCTCCTGAACGGCGATGTCTGATCCTGTCACAACACGAATGATATCTTTTTGACCTTCTTCGATACGCTTGGCGATTTCAACTTCGCCTTCACGACTCAAAAGCGGCACCGAGGCCATACGACGCAAATACACACGCACTGGATCGGCCGCTGACTCCGATTCGCCTTCGTTGCGACGCACGCGCACTGGCGTAAGCGACCGCAACGACGCCTCTTTGCGATCGATAATTTCGATATTTTTTGCACGGCAATGGGCGAGCACCTGCTCAAGATCTTCGTCCGAATGATCATCGCCCAAAGCGTCAACGATGGCATCAAGCGCCACATACCCTTTGGCTTTGGACTTCTTCAATAATTCGAGAATTTTGGGAGGCAAATCCCCCACCGCGCTCATGATGCGGCGTGTACCCTGCTTGGGCTTTTTATCTTGCCCATCGGGTGATTCATCAAAAAGCGATTCAAAGTCTTGAAACGTGTCGTCAAATGCCGACTCGATATCCAACTCATCGTTGTTTTGACCATCGACGGCCACTGCCGCCGAAGAGCCTGAAGCCCCTTTACCAGCAACGGTTCGGTTGTGTGATGGAGCCAAGCGCTGGATGCCGGCTTTATCGCCTGCTTTGGGGGGGGTACGTCCGGTTGCCATGTCGAATGTCCTCGTATTCGGCCGCTATCTACAAGCCCTAAAGCCAAACGATGAATATGCTATTGCTTTTTAGTCCTAGTACATTGTCGGGAAAAATCGGTTTTTGTTTCTGCAATTACATGGATATGTCGCAACAATCTATCGCACCCTCTAAGTGTGGCACTTACCTGGTTCAACGACATCGCACGCGTTTACACCCCAGATGGGCGCAAAGCAAGGTTTAGGAACAGGTTTCCGGCGGGATATAGCCAGGAACATGGGCAATCTCACCCCCACCAAACAAAAACGCTTCCATTTGCTTCAGCAACGTTTCCTGGTCGGCAGGATCGGCCGGATTTAACCGGTATTCGTTCATGACCATGGTGGAATGCTTGACCCACGCCTGCCATGCCTGTTTCGAAATCGAGGCATAAATGCGTTCGCCGAGGGCCCCCGGCATGGGCGCATAAGAAAGACCGGGAAGATCTTGATTGAGCTTAGCACAGTGGATGATACGTTCAGTCATACGCGCGCGTAGGTAACATCAAAGCTTCCGTGGACACAACAGCCCATCTGCGGCAAAAGAGCGGCATGTTACAGCATGAACAGGAAGCGCAGCGACGCAGGACCTTTGCCATCATATCCCACCCTGATGCAGGCAAAACCACGCTGACGGAAAAGCTGCTCTTGTATTCAGGAAGCATCCACTTGGCCGGATCGGTCAAATCCAGACGCGCAAGCCGACATGCGGTCAGCGACTGGATGAAAATGGAGCAAGAGCGCGGGATCTCCATTACCACCTCGGTCTTGCAATTCAACCACCGCGGCAGCGTGATCAACCTGCTCGATACCCCCGGCCACGCCGACTTTTCCGAAGATACCTACCGCACACTGGCAGCGGTCGATGCCGCCGTCATGCTCATTGACCATGCCAAAGGCGTTGAAGGACGCACACGCAAATTGTTTGAAGTGTGCCGCATGCGCAAATTGCCCGTGGTGACATTTATCAACAAACTCGATCGCGAAGGATTGGACCCTCTGGGCTTGCTCGACGAAGTAAGCAACACGCTCAACTTAAAAGTCGTTCCCATGAACTGGCCCATCGGCATGGGACGTGATTTTCGCGGAGTCGTCGACAGGCGCACCGGCATGGCTTGGCTGTTCTCCACCGACAGCCACGGTACCGAACGCGCCACCCTGCAGCAAATGCCCATGACCGACATTGAGCCTGTGATCGGTGAACGCCTCTTTGCAAAACTTCAGGAAGAACTCGATTTATTGAATACCGCCGGCGACGATTTTACACGCGAGGCTTTTTTGGCCGGTGATGTTAGCCCCGTGTTTTTTGGGTCGGCCATGAGCAACTTTGGGATTGAACCCTTGCTTAATTATTTGGCCGATGATCTCCCTGGCCCCGGTCCCAAAGAAACCACCACCGGCGAGATGATCGCGCCGAGCTGCGAGAAATTCTCCGGTTTTGTTTTTAAGATCCAAGCCAACATGGATCCCAAACACCGCGACCGTGTCGCGTTTGTGCGTGTGGTCAGCGGGCACTTTGTACCCGGCATCGAAGTCAAAATTGCACGCAGCGGCGAAACCGTACGCCTTGCGCAGCCAACCACCATTCAAGCGGACGAGCGTGTGTTTATCGAAAATGCATTTCCAGGGGATATTGTGGGGTTGTACGATCCCGGCAAATTTCGCATCGGCGATACACTCAGCATTGGTTTGAATATCAGCTTCGCAGGCATTCCACGCTTTGCGCCGGAATACTTCGGACGCCTCACCCTTGAAGACCCACTCAAACGCAAAGCCCTTGATTTGGGACTTGAACAATTGGCCCATGAAGGCGTCATTCAACCGTTTTACCCTTCCAACAGCGGTGGACGCATGGATACCGTGCTGGGTGCCGTCGGTTTGCTTCAGTTTGAAGTTTTGCGCGAACGACTCAAGCATGAGTACCGTGTGCAAGCACGCTTTGAGCCGTTGTCGTACCGTTTTGCGCGATGGATCGCAGGTCCCCCCGAAGCCTTCAAATGGCTTGCAGAGCGCAAAGATTACATCGTCATGAAAGATCGGACAGGCAGGCTTGTGTTGCTCTCGGATTCACCGTGGCCCTTGCAATACGCCGAAAAGAATGCGCCCGGACTTGTGCTGCATGAGGTAGAGCCTATTTAACGCAGCTAAGACATACAAAAGCACACATACCCATTCAAATTCAATAACAACCGCAATACGCCTGGCTGTATAATCATTGTATGGCGTCGTATGATGCGGCTAAACAAGGTGGGGTACTGGCCAAAGGGCCTGCGGTTACTCACACACCTGCCCCACGACAGCATCCGTTGCCTGCAGATACAAAAACGAACATTCACAATAAGGACCACTTCGGGACGGAAGATCTCCGACCCACCGCAAGTCCGATCGATCAAGCCCAGGGTCCACAGCCAGCAAAACTGGGTGCCACATCATCAAAAATTTCGGGTAACTCAAGCATCATACCTCCATCAGTGCCTCTTGAAATTGAAGGGGCCATGCCTCGTCAGGTACAACAGTGTCTTCATGCATTTGACGAAGCATGGAAGCATATGGTTCCGGGATCTGTCGCAACCCCTGAAACGTTTGAGCATACGGTCGATGATGAAGGCTGGCTTGATATTCGCATGAATTGCACCTGGGCGCCGACTCAGGATCCTTCATGCACATCGTTTTTGCTGCATCAACACCTGTACGTCAGCCCTGACGCCAAGACTGTGAGACTCTATGTCAATGCAGCCGAGGTACATCCAAGCCATCAACGTCGAGGCCTCTGTGCTGCGCTCATTGGGGATCAAGCCGATCTCTTGAAAAAGCACTTCGGTTCTTCACAGGAAATTTGCTGCAATCTTTTCGCATCAGGGCTCGAGGGCCCACAGATCGGCCGCATTTTTTGGGCAAAACTTGGGGCTGAATTTGCCAATTCTGACGCGCGTGAAGATTTTATAGAATGCGTTACAGAATGGGCCACCGAGTACTTTCAGACATCATCACTCACAGACAATCAACGCACAGCGCTCCAATACGTCATTGACACACTCAATCAATCCATCAAAGACCCCACCACATACACTGCACCCTACATTATGTTACATCAGCTTGAGACAATAGATCCTGCTATCGTGCGTGACTTTGAGACACACCTTATCGGCCCCAACGGGGTTGCATGGGATGCACGGATCCACATCGTACCTGCCCCATCATCCGATAATCCTTTTGCGGTGAGAGTTGAGGCAGCTAGAAAGCAACGCACCCAAACAGATCCAAAATAGCCTACCGAAAAAAATGCGCCCGGACTTGTACTGCATAAGGCAGAGCCTATATAAATAACATGACAGGCCGTCTTTGAAGGAACGCATCATGACGGTCTCCACCCAATCTATTCCGAATTTAAAACTCCCCTACGACGCCTTGGCCCCTTTTGTCGGCATGCAACCCGATATTCTCAAGCTATGTATCAATGATAGTTACCAGAAAAACGTGGGGTATATTGATATTCAATCCGTGATCGATGCCAATCCACCCCGTTACGGATTTCCACCCAATACGTTCCCTGCTTTGAAACTCGCAGCAGCATGCCTCATCACTGAAGGATGGAACACCATCAATTTCAGTGCGCTCGCAAAAACAGCGATGGGCGATCATCCATTAAGAGGCATATCGGGTGATGCCGGTATTCCTATCCAATCGATCAATGTGCCCAGTCTTCAACGTGATGCATACCAAGCCATGGGCGCAGACAGCACCGTGGCCGATGCCTCTATTCGACTGACCGTCGCCGCGTTGCGCGATGTTCATGTACAACGCATGGTATCGTACTGGGAGCTTACATCGGCTGTCACGCGGTCACAACCCGAGATCCCCGCAGCATTTATCCCCATAACGAGCGATGTTGTGGGTTCATTTTGGGTTACGTTAACGGTCAAAGCGACTCCCAAAAACGTCCACGACATTGCAATACACCCTGCCGCCACCAACACCAATGCGCAACTTATGCTCCACGGATTACCCGTCGATACGCGCTGTTTGTTGGTGCCACTTTCCAATTTTGGCGTGATTGCAGCCCTAGACACTGCCGTCATCGCCCATAACCAGGCTACAGCCGATGGCACATTGGTCATCGATCTTGAACAAGAAAAGTACCGCCATCCACAAAACTACAGCTATCGTTGTTCATATTCTACAATAAATCAGCGTGATGATTACCACGGTAGCAAAACCAACGGCGGCATGGGCATCATTGCCATTGCGCCCGATGCGCCAGAGTCGCCGTGGAAAGTCGTATGGAGAGCCCAGATCATCATGCCCGATTGGCAAGGCTCGTATTGATCTGCGTTATGAAGGGCCACGCTAGACGGTAGCAACAGCAGTCGGTGGCGTGCGCATAAGCGCTTCGGCTGCATTGTACAAACCCGTCGCCGCAACAATCAGTGAAACAGCGATGGCGCCTTTCATGAGCAAGCTCAGCGTTAAAACCTGCTGCGCAACACCCAGCGCCAATACAGCCGCAGAAGTACATCCAACCCCTGCCGTGACCAATCCCTTGATTGCATCGTCAATTTGTTTGTTGGCGCTCAAAAGTTGTCCATTGAGTTCAACAAGATGTCGGTGCAGCATCACGTTTTGGGCCTGAATATCCTCACGGGCATCACCCATCACGCGGCGAAGCTGTTCATTTTCCCGCTGCAACGCCGCAAGGGCGACCATGCCCGCATCCATAGGACTTGCCGTCAACAATGCCGCGGGAACACCACGCAAAATGGTGGCCTGTTGGTTTGCCAAAATATCGGGCGCAAAATTCGCGCCGACTTCAATACGATCCAAAGGACATTTTGGTCTGTCACCTGAAGCGTTTAAAATGCCAAGCCATGCGGTTTCAGACAACGTATGACCGCACGAGAGACGAACCACATTTGCAGGCACTTCAAATTCAACAGGGCACTCGGCATTCTCAACAACACCCTTCATCGCCGTTTGCAAAAGTTGAAAAGCACCTTGCAATTGCGTCCATTCTGCAACCGTGGGCTGAGGACGCCCAACATGTTCCCAGTCATCGATCACAGGAGCTGGTGCCTCACCGATAGCGACTTCAGCGGGCACAACAACACCTTGCGATCCATCAACACGTGGCACAGCACTCATGATTGATTACCCTTCTGTAAGACCATAGGCATGGAAGAACCAGACGATAAGATCCATGCGATGTTGTAGCGTATCAAGTTCCAATCGTCGTTCTTCTCGATCAATTGCCTGGGGTTCACGTTGCACCTGGGCCAACGCCCACAAACGAACTGCAGTCACGAGGGACACGCCGATGGACGCACAACGAAGGCCATTACCAAGCGACATATCACGCGGCAACAATCGGCATACGCCTTCTAAAGTGAGTCCGAGCAAAGCACCCACAAGCAATGTTTGCTTTATGGCGGCCACACGGCGTGAACGTGCTGCGAGGATTGTTTGAAGCTTCGCGGTGTCAGCGCTAATACCCTGATCAATTTGCGCAGCATCTTCCTGAATTCCATGTATTTCCTGCAATGCAGCCGCAAGACCTCTATTGATTTCGGTATGTTCACGTATTTGAAGGCGAATCAAAGACGGCGCCGCATGGGGAGCAATTTGCTGGCCACCCAAAAGTTCGCGGCGTTGCACATAGAAAGGCGTTTGAAGCGGTCCATGCAATGGCAAGCGTTGTGCACTTATCAACGTATTCGAATAAAATCCATTGTACTGTTCTTCAGAGCGTCTAGCATCCTGCGGCAAAACACCATGACGTTGCCATACTTGCACTGCACTATTTCGAATCGAACTTAAAAAAAACATCACAATACTGCCCTTCGCTGTGGCCAAAATAAATGATACGCCATCCCTGCAAGTGAACAAACGACAACCGCAGTTCCAAAGGCAGGTCCGATGCGCCCTACTCTGCTTCCTGCAAAATACGAAATCCGAGCACATCCCCAAAGAACAGTCCCCACGCCACCCACAAGCATCGACGTGCGTGCACCGTTCAACTGCGCATCGTAATCGGCGATTGTATCGTGCAAGGGCTGCATCTTCGTTGTTGCATTTAGAATTGCTGATTGGATTTGCTGTTGCGTCTCGATAAGAACCTTTTGCATGAGCGTATTCTGTGAGCGCAGGGTCCCTATGGTATCTTGCGCGGTTTGACTGTTCTGTGTCGCAGCCACCAACGCCTGCGTAGCCGCAGGACAAAACGTGCATTCACTGCGCGAGGCCCCTGGGACCAGAGTCACACGATCCATGATCAATTCATCCTGTTGCAAGCCGAGTAAACGCATGCGCGCTTACATGTCGTCGCGAGGTGCATAGCAAACCACATCGATAATTCAATACAATATCGTACGAAGATGTATTGCTGGAATTATTTTTCGGAGAACAAATCACTTATTTGTTTTTCGGATGTAGGGGCGCTTCGCGAAGCGCCCGTGCGGTTTTTGAATCAAACATTTTAACGGGCGGTTCACGAACCGCCCCTACAAGAGAGCAGAAGAAGAGGGGCGGGGGTCCGCCCCTACAGAAAAACGAACATGTTGTTTCGCTACGCTCTCTCTGCAAGAAGACGATGAACGGTATTGCGCAGATCATCTATCGCGAAAGGTTTCTCGACCCGCACGTTGGATACCGACTTCAAAAAATCATCGACTTTGGGCGAGCTCGAACCGCCGGAGAGAAAAATCATACGCTGTGCCATCGCAGGATCCCGTTGAAGAAGTGCTTCATAAAACGCAATCCCGCTCATGCTGGGCATCATGATATCCGAGAAAATCAAATCAAAACGTTCGCCACGTTTCAGGAGATTCAGCGCTTCATGCGCATTCGTCGTGCACACAAGGTCATGATCCCGTAGGATCCGTTTGATGGTGCACAAAACCAAGTCATCATCGTCAACCACAAGAAAACGACCTTTGTTCAAAGGTCCATCCCTGATCACTTCAGCAGAAACTTTTTTCGACGGCGTTTGTGCGGGCGGGATCAGAACCCGCAAGATCGTTCCCTTGCCCACTTCACTCTCAACCTGGATCTCACCTCCCATGGATGCGACAATGCCGCGGCAAATGGAAAGCCCAAGACCCATGCCAGTGCCTGCCGGCTTGGTCGTAAAGAATGGATCAAAAATGCGGTTGCGAATATTCTCTGGAATGCCTTCGCCTGTGTCTCGTATTTCCACCTGTATATGCCCAGTTACATCCACTGAAGTTTCGATGCAAACCTCATTTTTGTCTGTATTCGCAGGCGCAAACGACTGAGCAGCATTAAGCAAAAGATTAACAAAAACCTGGCCCAAACGCATTTCGTCCCCATCAATCATGGGCACAGGGTCAAGCTTCATCATCACATGGGCGCGGTCATGAAATTCATGGGTCGTCGTACGCAATGCCCATGCAATGGTTCTAAGAACATCCGCTTGTCCTGGTTCCTTGGTTTCTGGTACGGAAAAACTGCGAAGATCAGAGACAATCCGACTGATCCGATTTCCTGCGGACTGAAGATCATCAAGCGCCTGTTTCATCTGTTCCAAACGGTGCTTGTCTTCTAGGCTAAGCTCACTTCCTGTCTCGGCCAACGTTGCACAATGCTGTTCAAATTCATCGTTCACGAAAGCCGCATTGCTGATCACAACGGCCAATGGATTATTCACCTCGTGCGCAACAGAAGCCACCATGGCGCCTAGAGAAGCAAGCCTGTCGACGAACTCGACCTGCTTTTGCTTTTTTTTCTGTTCGGTAACATCCCTAAAAACCATCACTGCACCCAACATGCGCGTGTCATCATACATGGGGGCAGTGCTGTCCGTGATCGTTCGAACCGCTCCCGTTGCGACGTTGCGAAGTGTACCCTCGAACAACTTCACATACTCCTGGTCGTGAAGCACACGTGCAATGGGCGTTTCTTCAAGCATTTTCGCCTGATCATCCAGAAGATGGAGAACTTCATGGACCGCATGTCCTACGACATCCGCTGCTTTCATGCCCGTGAGCACCTCAGCTTCGGGATTCATATATGTAATACGACCCGCCAAATCGACAACCACAACGGCATCCCCCATGGAATGAAGGGCTGTAGAAAACCAACGCTCGCGTTCTCGAACGCGTCGGTCCATGACGTGCTTGTAAAGCGTAATTTCAATAACACTCCGAAGTTCACTGACTTTGACGGGTTTTATGAGATAACCATACGGCTCTGTGAGTTTTGCACGATCCACCGTTTTGGTGTCGGCATAAGCCGTAAGGTAAACGACTGGGACGCCGAAACGCTCACGAAAAATGGATGCTGTCTCGATACCATCCCAATCTCCTTTGAGGTGAATGTCCATGAGGACCAAGTCAGGGCAATGCTCGGATGCCAAAGCAATCGCCTGTTCGGCCGACGCAGCCGTTGCGGGAACTTGGTAGCCAAAATCGATAAGCGTGCGTTGAAGGTCTAGGGCGACCACACGTTCATCTTCCACAACAAGAATACTCTTGGAAGTTTCCATTTAATTTCTTTCTGTAAAGGTAATGCGAAAACATGTTCCGGTCTCGTTGCTGATATCCACCGTCGCCTCAAGTTGTTCGGCAAAGGCAAATATAAGATCAAGGCCAAGCGATCGTGCTTTGCGTGGCGTGAATCCTTTGGGAAGACCAATACCGTCGTCTGCTACACGCAGTTCGAGTTGGCCCTGATCATGTTTTTTAAGCGCAAGCTGCAGTGTCCCATGACGACCCGCCGGAAATGCATGCTTGAGAACATTGGTGACAAGCTCGTTCACAATGAGACCGCATGGGATCGCCACATCGATTGGCATCTGAACAACATCAACGTCAACACAACAGGTGATCCCCCTCTCATGTGCATTGTACATTTCAAATAGATTGTTCAGGAGCCCTGCTGTATATTCGCCGAAGTTCACGTGAGAAAGCTTTGCACTCTGGTAGATCTGTTCATGAACGAGTGCAATCGAGAACACCCGGTTCTGACTCTCTTTAAAGATGTCGCGCGCCACAGGATCAGTAAGGTAGCCCGCCTGGAGATTCAACAGGCTTGAGATCACCTGTAGATTATTTTTCACGCGATGATGTATTTCCTTGAGTTGAATCGCAACTTCCGCTTCCGCCTTTTTCTGTGCGGTCACATCCCGCGCCGCCGCGAAAACGCCCTGGACATTGCCTCGCCCATCTTTGTAGACGGACGCGTTGTAGAGCACCGGTGTCTCGGTCCCTTCGCGATGCCGGATCGTGAGTGGATAGTTGGTGATGAAGCCCTTAGAGAACGCTTCCCGATAGCCTTCACGTGCTTTGTCAGGTTCGGTGAAATAATCGGAAAAATCCGTGCCGATCAGCTTTTCCCGTGACACACCCGTTACTTTGATGGAGCCCTCATTGACATCGGTGATCTTACCGTCAGCGCTGATGGTCACAAGAGGATCCAACGAAGCCTCAAGAAGACTTCGTGCGTATTGGGATGCCTGTTTCTGTGCCGTAATATCTCGGTCGATTTTAGAAATACCGATGACCTTCCCATCCGCGTCGAGAACAGGTGAAATTGTCAGAGAAACATCGAAAATTTCGCCCAACTTGCGACAACGCTGCGTCTCATAGGAATCAACATGCTCACCATGCGCCAATCGATCGAGGATGCCTTGCTCCTTGACCTTGAGATGCGGGGGGATAAGCTCAAAAACATGACGGCCAATAATCTCTTTGGCCGTGTAACCGTACATACGTTCTGCACCTTTGTTCCAACTGGTGATAATCCCCTCAAGGGATGTACCGATGATAGCATCCATACTCGCGTCGGCGATGACCGCAAGTCGTGCGCGCTCTTCATCGGCTTTTTTCTGCAACGTCACGTCGCGAATGGTTGCGGCGACGACCAATCTGTTGTCACTTTCCATAGGGAACAGACTGAGCCCTACGAAGAATTCGAGCCCGTCCTTTCGTAAGCCCCAAAGTCCTAGGCCAGCCCCTCTATTGCGGTACCTTGCAGGAACAAGAATTTCTACGGATCTGCCCAACAATTCGTGACGTTCGTAACCGAACAGACGTTCGGTTTGCTCGTTTGCCAAAAGGATGGTTCCATCATCGGCCGCAAGGAGCATGGCGTCCGGGGCCGATTCGAACATGGCCCTAAAATTATCATTGTCTTTTCGCCATCCCCACGCATCTCTGCTCTCAGACATTCGGCTTTCTTTCCTTAGGTCAATGTCAAATGACGTTATGAGTAAGATCGAACGATGGACTCGGCGTTTTACACGCAACGAATGTGTAGGGATAAACCCTACATGAGCCTTGCGATAAAGTCTACAAATAGAGGGTCCTCGATTTTTTTCGTCACTTTATATGATGGAAGTCAGCGTAGAAACACAGCCAGCCCTAAGCCATACAGCCATGGGATTGCGGCAAAGACCATACTGGTCCGAATGCTTCCGCGAAGATACCTGTCCCATGCGAGATACAACGCAAGCATCGCGACCACGGGAAACATGATCCACACAATCATACCGACATGTTGTGCCATGGGTGCCGATGATTTGGGGAAAACGAAATCTTCGTTGGACGTAAGCAACGCTTTGGTCAGATAAAATCCGCAAACGAAGACGTATACGATGCTTGTGAGCCAGAGATAGAGATGGGCGAATTTTTTCATGAACATATTCTCCTGTAGGGGCGGTTCGCGAACCGCCCTGCATGCATCACGAGCATCGGGAGGGGGGTTCGCGAACCGCCCCTACAAAAGACATTTTTGAAACGCCGGACTTATTTTGACTTCAAACGTGCCATCGGATTTTCGTAACATCAACAAAACAGCAATATGTTGATCAACAGCCCAAGCCCAGCTCTTCTCCAGCGGTGCCACCATGAACGCGGTCGCCAAAGCATCGGCTTCCATGGCCGTATCGGCAATCACCGTGACCGAAGCCACATGGTTATCGCTGGGGCTCCCTGTATGTGGGTCGATACCATGGGCAATGCGTCCTTCGGCATCGGTCCGAAAATTACGATAGTCCCCTGATGTGGCAAGTGCCTTGTTGTGCACCGTGATCACCTTCGCAACCACCCGCCCTTCGGCATCGGGTTGTTCGATGCCCAGCGTCCAAGGTTTCCCGTCGGCACGGTTTCCCGTAACACGAAACTCCCCACCCACATCCACCATAACCCCCGTGGCCCCAAGCGCAAGCACTGCATCCAAAATAAGATCGGCCGCATAACCCGGTGCAATGGCCGAAAGATCGATCACCACCTGATCGCTCGTTTTGCTTACCGTACGTTGCACCGGGTCCAATTTAATTTTTTGATATCCCGTGTTTTGTAAAAGCAAAGCTATGCTTTCGGCCGTTGGCCGTGCCTCGCCTTTGTTACGGCCAAAACCCCATGCATTCACCAATGGCCCCACCGTGACATCAAAATAACCATCGGTGCGTTGGCTTATTTTTTCTGAGGCATCCAACACCGCAAAAAGAGGAACAGATGCCGCAAAGGATTGATCCGCTTTCATGGCGTTGAAGCGCATCAATTCAGAATCGTCGCGATAGGTGGACATGGACGTATCAATCATCGCCAGTATTTTTTCACAGGTCTCTCGAAGCTGCGCTGTACTGATCGCACCTTCGGCATGAACCGCTTTCACCGTGTACGTGGTCCCCATGGTGGGGCCCTGGATCTCGGTTTGTGCGTGCTCTGGGTGACGTGGCCATAAACGGTACGCACTCGCGGCAACAAGCAGGATCACCAAGGAGAGCAAAAGACGAGGGGAACGTAGGCTGGGCATGTTCGACATAGACGTGCCTTTGTAGGGGCGGTTCGTGAACCGCCCTTGCGGCGCTTGCATTATTAAAGGGCGGTTCACGAACC
>SYDY01000119.1 GCA_005801425.1 Bdellovibrionales bacterium
ACATTTTTTTCTTGCTCATGGTTTCAGGCATCGTAAGAATCAATGGATAGCCTTTTTGGGCTGCGACAAAAGCCAAAGCAATGCCTGTATTGCCACTTGTGGGCTCAACGAGGGTCATACCTGGTTTGAGCTGTCCACTTTTTTCTGCGGCTTCGATCATGGCCGCACCAATACGATCTTTAACGCTCGATAAAGGATTAAAAAATTCGAGTTTCAAAAGAATGTCGACCGGATATTCACGGCCAATCTTGGTGAGACGCACCAAAGGCGTATTGCCTATGGTTTCGAGAATACTGTTTGAAATTTTAGGACGCAGGCGACGTTCGTACATAAAAAGATCTCCTTGATGTTCTCATATCCCATCCCCTTCCGAGAAATAAGACGACAGGTAACGTTGTTGTGTCACGCGACTATGGGCTGAAACATTTTCCGTAAGCCACACGTTGCCACCAATGACCGATTGTTCGCCGATTGTGATCCGTCCAAGGACAGTCGCACCCGAATAAATGGTGACTCCATCACAAAGAATAGGATGTCGTGCCTCGCCATGGATAGGCACACCTTGCGCGTCGCGTGGAATACGTTTTGCCCCGAGCGTGACACCCTGATAAAGCGTCACCCGTTTACCAATCACCGCTGATTCGCCGATGACCACACCTGTGCCATGATCAATAAAAAAATGTGCCCCAATTTGCGCGCCTGGATGAATGTCGATGCCTGTCAACTCATGGGCGAGTTCGGCGATCATACGCGGCAAAAGCGGAACATGGTGGCGATAAAAAACATGTGCAATCCGATGATAACGAACCGCCTTGCAACCGGGATAACACAGGACCACTTCGAATGCGTCGTTCGTGGCAGGATCGTTATCGAGTGCAGCTTCAATATCCGAATGAAACAAAGAACCCAAAGCCTGTATCTCATCACCTAATGCCACTGCGGATAAATGAGCCAATTTTGGATGACTGGCACCATAGCAATGTCGTAAAGCTGCGAGCAGCTTCTCAATCACAGGACGAATTGAATTTTCAAAAACAATGCCAGGACTTGTTTCAAACAACAATGCGGTCGTGACCCAACGCACCAAGAGATGAATTTCCGCATGCATTTCGCAAAGCAGCGTATGTTCGAGATGATGTTCGCGTAAGCGTTCTTGCAGCGTGTGCGAATGATTCAGCATTTATTTTCCCTCTGGGGTGCTTCTTGTAAGGGCGGTTCGCGAACCGCCCTTGCGGCGCTTGTCATATGCAAACAGGGCGGTTCACGAACCGCCCCTACAATAGGAAATGCACTATCTCTCGGTGGGGTCCGACAAAAACAAATCGTAAGCCGTGTTGTCGGTTTCATCCCAATAACGGTAACCGATACTATCCAATGCTTTGAATAATTCTTTGCGTTCACCATCACCGATTTGAAAACCGGCAAGCACACGTCCATAGGCCGCACCGTGATTGCGATAATGAAACATGCTGATGTTCCAACGTTTGCCTACAGTTTCGAGAAACGCAATCAATGCGCCAGGACGCTCGGGAAATTGCACCCGCACGAGTACTTCTTTGCCAATGCCAACCCCACGACCGCCCACCATATAACGGATATGAAGCTTGGCCATTTCGTTGTCACTCAAATCGGTCACTTCATAACCCGCACGAATAAGTCGCGCGGCAACACCCGTACGATCGGCCGTGGACGCTGTTTTGACACCACAAAAAACACGGGCTTTGGTCGCATCGGCATAACGATAATTGAATTCGGTGATCATCGCACTTTTGCCAAGCTCACGACAAAAACGCCGGAAACTTCCGGGTCGCTCAGGAATAGTGACCGCAAGCAACGCTTCTCGATTTTCGCCAAGCTCAGCACGTTCGGCCACATGACGCAAACGATCGAAATTGGTGTTGGCGCCGCTCACAATGGCCACATGACGCGTGCCCGCACCACCTGCTGCGATGTATTTTTTCAAACCCGCGATGGCGATGGCCCCCGAAGGCTCGGCCACCACACGCGTGTCCCCAAAAACATCTTTGATGGCCGCGCAGATCTCATCGGTTTTCACCAAAATCACTTCATGGACATGATTGCGCACCACATCAAACGGATGTTTGCCTATTTGCTTGACCGCCACACCATCGGCGAAAATTCCAACCCAATCGAGAACCACACGGCGAGCCGCTTTAAGCGAGTCGTGCAATGTGGCGGCATCTTCAGGCTCCACACCGATAATTTTAATATGAGGCGCAACACGCGAGACATACGCCACAATGCCTGCAATCAGCCCACCGCCACCGACTGGCACAAAAATGGTGTCGATGTTTTGTTGCTGGCGCAAGATCTCCATGCCCACGGTGCCCTGCCCCGCGATCACATGGGGATCATCAAACGGATGGATGTAAACGCAGTTCTTTTTCTTCGCCAGATCCGTGGCATAGATCTGGGCCTCATCGTAGGTATCGCCCTTAAGCACAACCTTGGCACCAAGCGCCTCCACCGCTTCAACTTTGATGGCAGGTGTTGTGCTCGGCATCACGATAAGCGATTTGATCCCCAAGTGACGGGCGCCATAGGCCACACCCTGCGCGTGGTTGCCTGCCGATGCGGCAATCACACCGCGTTTGCGCTCTTCAGGCGTCAGGCTTGCCAGCTTGGCATAGGCACCACGGATCTTGAATGAAAAAATCGGTTGCAGATCTTCACGCTTCAACCACACTTCAACGCCCAAACGCTTGCTTAACATAGGCGCAGGATCAAGCGGCGTGTATTTTGCGACGTCGTAAACAGGGGCGCGAAGGATCTGCTCAAGTTCCATGATCTCTAACTCCGATAATCAGCATTTTCGCTGATATATTCATGGGTGCGATCGCCACCCCAAACCGTGCATGCAACGTTACCACCGCCCAGATCGATCACAATATCCACGCATCTTGCATGCGCTGGGAAATTGATAGGTGGATGAAACATACCCTGAGCATCAGGCGCACCACTTTCGTACAACTCAGCCTCTTTAAGATAACGCACGAGACGTTTTTCTTTTTCGGCATCAAGTCGCGAACGGCCTTCTTCAAAAACAACTTCATTGCCAAGCCACACACTGCATGCCTCAGGTGCAAACCAGGCGTTATTTTGTTCTAAGCATTTGCCCACAGCCATAATCAAACGCCCCACATTGGGATCGTTGCCTGCCACCGCACATTGCCACAACGGCGAATTGACCACCGATTTACCCACAGCGCGCGCTATGGTGTGATCAGGCGCCCCTTCAACACGCACGCGCATGACATGATGCACGCCTTCGCCATTGCGAACCACGTCCACCGCAAGTTCGCGGCACACATCGCAAAGCGCTTCGGTAAAAGCATCTTCCGATATAGAAGCACCGCGCCGCGATGATACAAGCACCACCGTGTCCGATGTACTTTGATCGGTGTCGATGCTAATGGCATTGAACGAACCATTGACCGCTCGCTTCAATGCACGGCGCATGGCATCGCGATCGATATCAAGATCCGTCGTAATAAAAACAAGCATGGTCGCAAGATTGGGTTCAACCATCCCAGCGCCTTTGGCAATGCCCACAATGCTGCCGCCCTCAAGATCCCGTCTGCGCACTTTTGGATAAAGATCGGTCGTCATGATTGCGCGCGCCATGGGCAGAATACTTTGGCTTTGCAAATGTTCAACCGCATGTGGAATGGCAGCCGTCATCGCATTCACAGGCAAGCACCATCCGATCACACCGGTGGATGATGGCAATACCTGAGAGGCATCAAAACCAAGCGCCGCACCCACCGCAGAACAAATCGATTCCGCTGCTTCGCGTCCACCAGGTGCCGCCACATTGGCGATTTTGTTATTCACCACAACCGCACCGAGTGAATCATAGGCAAGACGCTCCCGCCCTACATGGATCGCATCACCACAAAATGCATTTTGCGTGAACATCGCAGCAAAGGCCTCGGATGGTTCGTCGAGAACCAGCAGCGAGAGACGCATCTCCGTTTCACGTTGCACCTCTTCGGCCACAAAACGAAATGTTGCACTCCCGACACGGAATCCCGCCGGCAAATCGGACTGTTCCCTAAGCCAAGCGTCATGTTCGTCGCATGTGCGAAACACCATAACATCAGCCATCTCACGCCCTTCCATTCCCTGCCCGTCTTTCTATTATCGACCCACCGCAGTGCATCGACAAGAGAAAGACAGTGTATTACGGTTTTCTCCATGATTTCTGACATCGAAACGCGTCTTATTGAAAAAGGCCTTACCCTTCCCCATGCGGCAGCCCCTGCTGCCAATTACGTGCCCTTTGTCTGTACGGGCAATCTGGTGTTCATTTCTGGGCAATTGCCCATGCAAGACGGAAAGCTCCAGTACAAGGGTACCGTGGGCCGCGATGTGAGCATCGAGGATGCGATCAAAGCTGCGGAGATCGTGGCGCTCAATATTCTTGCGCAACTCAAAGCGGCATGCGGCGGCGATCTCTCACGCGTCAAGCGCTGCGTGCGTTTGGGTGGTTTTGTGGCATGCACCAATGAGTTTACCGAACAACCCAAAGTCATCAACGGTGCATCCAATTTGATGGTCGAATTGTTGGGCGATGCCGGACGGCATTCGCGCGCCGCCGTAGGCACCAATGCATTGCCACTCGGTACGCCTGTGGAAATCGATGCGGTGTTTGAGATTCAATAAAATCGCTGCCGTGTAGGGGCGGTTCGCGAACCGCCCTCAACAAGGGTCGTTCACGAACGCCCCCTACAGACAAGGAGTAAAATATGAGCACCATGAAGGTAACAGATGCGGCTGTCCTAGGAATGCAAGCCAAACTGCGCGATGCATGGACCCCCGCCATGTATGCAGCGCTTCAAAACGGCATGGAAGAAAAATGCGGTAACGCATGGCCCAAGTGGGCCGAACAACCCATTTTCATGCCACCCACATTGCGGGAAAAAATCACGGGTGCGGCGATGAGCATCGCGAACGATCTCAAAGCACTGGATATTCCCGCACGAAGAATCGACGCCGTTCCCGAGAGTTTCCAAACCCTTTTACCCGCAAATCCTCTTCCAAAAACTTTGCTCATTGATTTCGCGGTTGTAGAAAATCCAGAAACAAAAAACCTCGACGTCAAACTCATTGAGCTCCAAGGCGCTGCCAATTATTTTTTCCAAACCCAAGCGCAAGCACAAACATGGGTTGAACTTTTAAAAGGCGTGCCCGGCATACCCCAAGCCTGGGAATGGACACTCAATGGATCCAATCACGAAGGATTCACCGCACTGATGCGTGATTGCATCCTCGGCACGCATCGGCCCGAAGAATGCGCCATGGTCGATGTGGATCTTGAGAGCCAACACTTTCATACCGATTTTGTGGCCACGGCCCGTGCTCTTGGTATTCCTGTGATCGACGCCGAGGATTTAATCCAAATCAATGACAAGCTATACCGCCGTCCAACTGAACTTGGCGGTGCACTCATCGAAATTAAGCGCCTCTACAACCGCGTCATCGGCGATGAAGTCGCATCAAAAAAAATCGTGCTCCCTTTCGATTTTACGACACTCGATATTGAGATGTTTCCCAATCCAGCGGACCAGTATCGCTGGGCCAAAGGTGTCATGGTCTATCTCAAAGATCATCCCAGCGTACCCAAAACTACGGTACTTTCAGAGGTTCCTGCCGACGTTCTATCGGGCGATCTTTCTGGTTTTGTACTCAAGCGCGCCGAAGGTTTCGGCGGCAATGCGGTCATCACCGATATTACGTTAGATAGCCTTTCCGGTATTCCTGAGGCAGAACGCAATCAGTGGCTCATGCAAGAAAAAGTAAAATATGCCCATTGGGTCACGCCCTGTGGCGAAGATCCAAGGCCGATTGGAACAGAAGTTCGTGTGGTGATGGTACGGCGCGATGAAGACACAGAAATGACACCTGCTTATCTTTGGGTGCGCGCGTCACGTGGCAAGATGTTTAACGCAGGTTTCAATAAAACAGAAACGGGTGTCGGCGTTACGTTGGGCATGTGGCCGAAATAGTCACATTCTCAGGGCAGGCATCCCCGCCTTCGCGAGGGTAGATTTGGCCTGCCCCTGCAATTTTTCCCGCCATCCGATCAAAATAAAACATCGAAATCAGGTATGAGCCCGTGCAAACGGCACTTGTCACGTAAGCAAAGATCGTAAAAAATTCGATCCACGACAGTTGGGGTTGGGCAAAGTTTTTATAAAGCAGCACAAGTACGCTTCCCAAATAACCAAAGGCATCGGCGAAATAAATCATGAAACCGCTGGTGCCCACAAATCCTACGGTTGCAATCAAGCGATCGAATAAAACACATCCAAAAGGCACATAGGCCGTATAAAGGCCAACACCCACGGCAACCATCCAAGAGATAGGCCCTAGCAACCCCTGTTGATACAAAAATGTGCTCACACCCATGAGCGCCGTACCCAATGCCATCAAACCATGGACTGCGAACAATGCACGACGATTGCTCTTGATCACCATCACGCTGGCCAAAACAACCAGCACCCCCACAGCAACCGGTGTTTCGGTGGAGGTCAAAATAGTTGGCTGCGCGCCATATCCCAACGCAGACCACAACTCCGTGGCAAAATTATCACGAAAATCGCGAAATGCTGTAAGCAACATGTACATGGTCGTAAGCACCAACATCCCCGGTGCATACAAAATTAAAAACCGCCGTCTGTCGGCGTAGGACATGGTCGTGCGTTTGGTGCGCGCCGCTTCATCCGCAGCCGATGGCGGGGGTATTTTATCGAGCATCCACACAAAGAAAAAAAGCGGAGGCAAATAAACAAGGCCCACCACAAACGGCATCCATGTTTCGGGTACGCCCGAAATAAGAAACCAACGCCCTACGGTTTTTGCAAAACCACTGCCGACGATAAAGCTTGCCGATAAGCCTGCGCCGAGTATTTCTGAGATGCGACGTCCTTCAAGAAAACCGAAGATCAATCCCCAACCCATGCCCAACGGAACACCATTGAGCAAAAGCCAGATGGCATTCCAAGGCGCCGGTGTGAGCGCAAAGAGCAACAAAGCAAGCTCGGCGATACCGATCAAGACAATAATCGCCATTGACCTGTATTGGGGTCCCAATTCGGAAATGACTTTGATGCCGATAAATTTAGAGCTGGCGTAACCAATCACCTGAAAGATCACAAACCATACTTTGAGGTCCATGGCCGGAAGGAACGGCAACGTGACCTGGCCTGGAAAAATGGCTGCAGCAAAAGCCTTGCGATACCCGTAAACGCATAAATAGGTGCAAAATGCAGCCATCGTCGCATAGACAATAAAGACGAGACTTTCAGAACGTTTGGTAAGCCAGCGCGTCATTGGATGTGTAATTTCCGTGGTCATGTTCAAATACTCCACCACGGCTCGGCAGGGGCGTGTTTGTCTTTTATGAAGAAGATCTCATTTTCGTCAAGTTGTGCAAAAGAAGGGGTCAAGCTACAAGCGGGTCATGCGATTTGGCTTCTTGGTGTTCATCGCGTGCGCCGGATGCGCACCCTGGATCTATACGGGACAGAAAAACGGAAAATGCGTCAATTACAAGCCGTGGTGCTTGAGCACCCTCAGCGATCGTGACTGCACCATCACGCCCGATGGATGCACCGTGTGTACATGCAATAACAATCAAATGATCCAAAATAATTCAGATATTCTTCAGCAGCACAATAAAGGCAAACCCCAATGAGTGAAGAAACAATCGTCAACCTCTTACGAAATATCGGTGTCACCGATGTGCAGTGTGAAAAATCCGCACGACAAAGCGCCGCGGAAACTGGACTGCCCGAAGAGCAACCGAGCATTGTGCGTGGCATGTTATCCGGTGCTCCCCTTGCCGTGTGGATCTACAACGACGAAATCGTACTTGAATACCAAGAAGAGCATTGGGTATGGGAAATCGATGAGGACATCGAAGCGTGCATGCAAGAGGCACTCGGGATAGAGGAAGACGCATGAAGTGGAAAAAGAAGGTTGCATGGATCACCGGTGCATCAAGTGGGATCGGCCGTGCGTTGGCGTTAGAACTGGCACGCCAAGGGGCTGAAGTGGTTATTTCAGGAAGACGTCTTGAACGATTAAAATCGTTGCACGCTGAAATTTCTGTGATGGGAGGCCGCGCCCATATCGTTCCTTGCGATGTGAGCGTTGAAGCGTCGATACGCGATGCGGTTGCATCGATTATTCACACATGTGGCGCCTTGCATGTAGTCATCGCCAATGCCGGCTGGGCATTGCGCGGAGACATCGAAGAATTGAGCATGGACGATTGGGAACGCCAATTTAAAACCAACGTCTTTGGTGCCGCACTCACTGCACGCTATGCACTCCCCCATTTGCGCGAAACAGGTGGCCGCATCGGTCTGGTTGGAAGCGTTTCATCGATGGTCCCCACACCGGCGCATGGCGCGTATACGGCATCTAAATATGCATTGCGCGGTCTTGGGCAAACGTTATCGCTTGAGCTCACGGGAAGTGGTGTAAGCTGCACATTGCTGCATCCGGGGTTTGTCGCAAGTGAAGTGGCCCAAGTAGACAATCATGGAGTGTTTCAACCGCAGCGTATCGACAAGCGCCCTTCATCGCTTATGTGGACAGCCGACAAAGCGGCACGTGTGATGCTTGGCGCACTCCACAAACGAAAACGCGAATACGTGTTTACATTGCACGGGAAATTTGCAGGATTCCTAGGGCGTCATCTTCCCGATGTGATGTACATGCTCTTGCGGAAAAAGCGATTTAAAACGTTTGAGGCGCCCTCCAACACCGCAAAGGCGCAGCAAGCTGCGCCCCTACCCCGCCGCAAGGCGTGAGCGACGCAGAAGTTCGCGTTCGATAAGCGCAACTTGACGATCCGTATGCTCGATCACCGAACGATTTTCTTCGGCACGCCGGATCAAGTAAGGAAACGCATCGCGTACGCTGCCGTAGGGAAGATACTTTGCAACACGCAAACCCGCGCGCGCCAATGCAAACGTGACATGATCCACCATGCCATACAATTGCGCAAACCAAATATTGGGATCATCCAACGGGATCTCAAGTTCACCCATCCGGCCAACAATTTTGCGAATGCTTGCTTCATTGTGGCTTGCCACACAAAGCGAAACCCGTGAACGCTGAGACAAGGCCATGATCGCGATACGATCAAAGGCTTCGTCGCTGTGGGCTTTGCTCGATTGTGTGGGATCAGGCAATCCCTTTGATTTTGCATGTTGTCGTTCTTTTTCAAGATACGCACCACGCACAAGTTTGATGCCCAAGAGATACCCACCGATTCGTGCTTCTTCCACCTCGGCCGCATAGATTTTTTCGCACTCACGAAGATACGACTGGATCGTCATGCATATCAACGCACGGTGCCTATTGTATTTGGCCATAAGTACACGCACTTGGGCATCTACAGGTTTTTGGAACCATGATTCTTCGGCATCCACAAGAAGTACGACGCCATAACGGGACGCTGCTTCTGCAAGCATGGTCAGTCGCGCACAACCACGTTCATACTGGGCAAGATCGGCACCTTGAAGGACTTCGCCTTGTTGGATCCGAGCCAACAATTCAACATCCTGAATCGCCGATGCTTTCACCGCACAGGAAGAAAAGCCGTACCATCCCGAAATAGCCTCAATGCTCACATATAAGCCATTAAAAGCACGATCACGTGCCACTTCGTTGCTTTGATTTTCAATGGCTTGGTCTAAAATACAACCCACGTGTTCAACCGCAAGAGACGCTGCCGTATTCCCTGCTTCTTCTAACGTTGTTCCACCGCAAAAAATATCAAACACCATACGCTTGATAGCCCACGGAATCATCGGCAATCGTGTCGCCAAGCCCAAACGTCCCGTTGCTTGGGCCATGCGGGCAAGCCAAGGACGCCGCAAGATATTCAAAAGAAATACCGTGCGTTTAAGGTCTGAATAAGAGAGTCGTGCGAAAGCGGTTTCGGTATCGTCAAAATCAAGCAAAGGTGCGGCCATAATAGATACTGCCCTGTGCTGTCGCATGCTGCGATCCCTTAAAAAATTGTTACGAAAGAGTGCTCTCTCCAGCCAACCATCGTTTGTAATACGCCAAAGCCAGACAACTCAATGGGATCGCAAGACAAAAACCCAAAGGGCCAAGCAGTCGCCCCCATACAAAGAGGGAGAGCAAAACAACTATCGGTGATAGGCCCGTGAGTTGTCCCATCACACGGGGGATCAACACCCAATCTTGAAGTGCCTGCGCAACTGCGTAAATTACAAGTACATAGAGCAACACAATACCAATACTGCGTCCATCTTCCACTGCTGTCACCACCGCAAGCAATACAGCAAAGGGCACCGAGGCAAGTTGCAGATAGGGGATAATGCTCAGAAGCCCAGCAAACATGCCAAAAAGAATCGCCATGCGCAAATCGATGATCACAAATCCCACCGCAAGAATAAGCCCCATCGTCACAGCAACCAGTGCTTGCCCACGAAAATAAAGAGACATTTCATGATCGAACTCATGCACCACGTGAACAATTTGCTCGCGCATGGACGGTGGCAACAACTTGGGCCACGTGGTACGCCATCTCCTCAAATCCGCCGCAAAAAGGACAAAATAAACGAGTGACAAAAAAATCGAAAAAATCACCGCAACCGCATTCATGGCACCTGAAAAAACGCTCCGTAAACCAGGTAAAATGCGCTTCATACCTTCGACGGCCAAATCGTGCACATTCTCGTTTTCTTTAAAAAATGCAATCGTCGACGGATCCGCCCAAGCCTTTGATATTTTTTTCGCAAGACCTTCTGGAAGTTTAGACGCGAATTGTTGGCGAAAAGTGGAATTGGGTTCTGCAGCATTGATCACCACTTCACGAAAAGCAGCGATTTCATTTTGAACCATAGGGCCAACAATAAGCACAAAAGCCGTGATCCCAGCCGCCATGGTCAACAACACGGCAAAAACGGCCAGTGAACGGTACTTAAGCCAGCGCTTGTAATAGATCACCAGTGGATCAACAAAATAGGCAAGCAACAACCCGATAATAGGGGGCACCAGAACATCATCCAAGCGCTTCAAAAGCCAATAGGCGGCCGCCGCCGCCAGAAAAATCCCAATATAACCCATGGCACGCTCGACGGGAGACTTATCATGTGTTGCAAGCATCCCCGTATTATAATGCTGTAAGCAGGTGTCAGCACAAGGCGATGGACAAAATGTGCAGTTCCGCTAAATACCCTCCATGCAACACATGGCCGCATTCAACCTGTATTTTGAAAACGAATTACAGAAGCTTCGTGATACCGGTTTATTCAAGCAAGAACGGGTCATGACATCGCCCCAAGGGGCTGAGGTCGATACCGGCAAGCAGCATGTAGTGAATTTATGCGCTAACAATTATCTTGGGCTTGCCAATGATCCCACATTGAGAGCCGTTGCCAAGAATGCACTCGATGAATTTGGCTTTGGTCTATCAAGCGTCCGCTTTATTTGCGGCACACAAACCGTTCACAAAAACTTGGAAAAACGACTTGCGGCCTTCCTCGGATTTGAAGACGCCATTTTGTATGGCTCATGTTTTGATGCCAACGGTGGCTTGTTTGAAACATTGTTGGGTCCTGAAGATGCCATCATCAGCGATGCACTCAATCACGCGAGTATCATCGATGGCGTCAGGCTATCCAAACCCAAGCGCCTTCGCTACGACAACAATGATATGACCGATCTCGAAAATAAGCTCAAAGAAGCCGAGAACTGTCGTTTCAAACTGATCGCCACCGATGGTGTTTTTTCCATGGATGGCATCGTGGCCAACCTACGCGGCATTTGTGACTTGGCTGAAAAATACGGCGCTATGGTGATGGTCGATGATTCCCATGCCGTGGGCTTCATGGGACCCAATGGACGCGGAACGCCTGAATACTGCGGTGTTGAAGGCCGTGTGCACATTGTAACAGGAACCCTAGGAAAAGCCTTAGGAGGCGCTTCTGGAGGATACACCGTGGCGAGCAAAGAAATCGTGGGCTGGTTACGCCAACGTTCACGCCCCTATTTGTTTTCCAATACCCTCGCGCCGATGATCGCCCATACGTCCATCGCGGTGCTCGATATGCTTGAGCAGACATCTCAAGCGCGTAGTGCTCTCCATGAAAACGCGGCGTATTTTCGAAAACACATGACGGCCTTGGGTTTTACTTTGATTCCCGGCGAACATCCTATTATCCCCGTCATGCTCGGAGATGCGGCCTTGGCCACACGCATGGCCGATGCATTGCTTCATGAAGGCATTTACGTCATAGGCTTTTCGTACCCCGTGGTGCCCCATGGCGCAGCTCGGATCCGTACACAAATTTCAGCGGCCCATACCCAACAACAACTCGACAAGGCGATTGCTGCGTTTGAAAAAGTTGGACGTGCGTTGGAGATCATTTCATGAAAGCACTTGTTAAACGTGAAGCCGGCGAAGGACTTTGGATGGAGAACGTTCCAAAGCCTGAACCCGGTCCCAATGACCTTCTTATCAAAATACGAAAAACAGCCATTTGTGGCACCGATGTGCACATCTACAATTGGGATGAATGGGCACAGGCGACCATCAAAACACCCATGACCATTGGTCACGAATTTGTGGGTGAAGTGGCCGGGCTTGGTAGCGCCGTACAAGGTTGGAAGCTCGGTGAGCGCGTGAGCGGCGAAGGGCACATAACATGCCATCACTGTCGCAACTGCCGCGCAGGAAAAAAGCATCTATGTCGCAATGCCATCGGGATTGGCGTGAATAGAACAGGTGCTTTCGGCGAATATCTTGTGCTGCCCCAAGAAAATGCGTTTCGCGTGCCCAACGATATTTCCGACGACATCGCCTCAATTTTTGATCCCTTCGGTAATGCAACCCATACCGCCCTCTCGTTTGATCTCGTCGGTGAAGATGTTTTAATCACAGGTGCAGGCCCCATCGGTTTGATGGCCGCGGCTGTATGCCGTCATGTCGGCGCACGGGATATTGTGATCACCGACATCAACGATGCACGCCTCGATATGGCCAAGGCCTTTGGCGTCACACGCGCTGTTAATCCGAGCAAACAAAGCTTGCAAAACGTGATGCAGGATCTCGGCATGACCGAAGGCTTCGACGTGGCCTTGGAAATGTCTGGCAGCATTCATGGGCTCAACGATATTTTAAACAATATCAATTACGGTGGACGCATTGCATTGCTCGGTATTATTCCAGGCACTGCAGGCATCAACTGGGGACAATTCGTATTCAAGGGCCTTCAAATGAAAGGCATCTACGGCCGCGCAGTGTTTGAAACCTGGTACAAAATGCAAACCATGCTGCAAAGCGGTTTGCGCATCGGCCATGTGATCACCCACCATTTTCCCGTCGACAAATTTCTCGATGGTTTTGCCGCCATGCGGTCGGGAACATCAGGCAAAGTCATCTTGGAGTGGTAGCGGCACAGCCTGCTGCGCCTTCACAACAAACATTCGCGTATGCGCAACAAAATATCTTCATGCACCGGCCAATCGAAACCATCCACTGCCAATGCAGCGCCATCGCCGATGGCATTAAGACAACCGGATTCCATGGTTCGTTCTAAATCGCAACAGGCCTGTTCTGGATCCAGAACAGCATGTCCACACAATACGCCAGCCAGCGCGTAACCGCCCCAATTGGAAACACCACACACAAGAAGCGAATCACAAGCAACACGACACGCAATCGGCGCCAAGTTTGTGGTTGAAAGCGCGTCTGAAATTTTTCCCATCCCAATTTCATTACCTCCGTCGCCGATACCCACAACAAATGCACCTTGGCTGTGTTGATATTCTACCCATGCATCGAGATCGCCTGCAAGTTCTGTGATGTTATCGCGCCTGGATGTATAGGCACATCCATCAGCCGCACGCCCCACCGCTTCAATGGCAATCACAGCATCGTAATGATCTGTGGCATCAGACGCCAATCGTGTCGTGACACCCAAATCATGAATAAACGGAAAACACGCCTGTGATGTCACAAACTCCACCGATGCACCCAAGCGACGATACGCACGTGCAAGCATCATAGCCCCTGGTGGACCATCGGTTTCGCATGCTTTTAAACGCGGCAAAAAAAATCCCGTCACAATCGCCACCTTGCGTGCGTGCTTCGTGCCCTCGCATGCAGCAAGCAAACTGCCGTATTGCGCCAAATGACACACACCGCGTGCACCTGGATCTTCGGCGATGATCTTTTCAATAGACTGCATCATGGGATCCACGCATTGCGCATATGCGCATGGGTATAACGAAGCGCTTCTTCTTTAAATGCTTTGCCAAGCTGCCTCGTAAGAGGCCCACCGCCCTTGGGGAATTCAAGGATTGAGCCATCCTGAAGCATCACTTCGCGCACAGGCATCACCTCGCGGGTACTGCTCGTTGCAAAACATTCATCGGCGCTAAGAAGCTCACGCAAATCCACACGCCGTTCTTCGCATGGGATCCCCAGATCACCACAGCACGTTTCTGTGATTGCTTTGGTGATCCCCGCAAGTGCCCCAGCTTTTGGATCGGGTGTCAACACCACACCATTTTTAACAATAAAAATATTGCTGTTGGCAAGCTCCGACAAGGCATTGTCGAGGGTAAGAAACAACGCATCGTCATAACCTGCCGCTTTGGCTTCACGAATACCGAGAATGTTATTTAGATAATTGCCACTCTTGATATTGGGATGAAGGCTATCGGGGGAATTACGACGTACACTCGGAATCATCACGCGCATTCCATTATCAAAAAAATGATTGGCCCACGGAGGCATCACCTTGGCCATGACCACAAAGGTTTCGTGCAAGAAAGGTTCAGGTGCAAGCTCAAGCATGCCCACGCCGCGGCTGAAAGAAAAACGTACCATGACCTCATCACGACCACGCACCGCGCCCATGTGTTGTACTGTACGCGCAATTTCTTCCACAATGCGGTCGTTGCGCATATCAATAGTCATGCCAATCGCCACGGCCGAACGATGCAAACGCTGAAGATGTTCTTCCAAATAAAATGGCACGCCATCGTAGGTTCGAACCACTTCATACACCGAATCGCCATACAAAAAACCGCGGTCCAAAACGGAAACACGCGCATCTTCAATCGGCGTAATCATGCCATCGACATTGGCCATGGCATGTGCTGAACTTTTGTGATCCTTCACAAGAAACCTCCGAACATGGGTCCCCGCTTTCGCGAGGATGACATTCTGTGATATTCTAGCACCACAAACCCAGATTTGACGATCATAATACATAGGGCGACCCCTCCCTCGCCACTGAATCATCCGGGAGGGAAGCCATGACATCAACACGGATAGGCGTTAGCGCCGTCAACGTTTTAACACCCAACAACCTAGCACAAAAAATTGATTTTAAACTGGAAGCGTTGATGCCACTCGTGGCCAATAGGCCCGTCGCCTTGCCCCTGCGTGATTCTCCTGCCGCAAAGATGGTGGTTACCCATGATCTCATGTCCAAGCTCACAGTGGCCAAAACACCAACAGACGCGACACCGTCTGTCGCACTTACTTTTCTGGGTGAGCCCGCCTTGCAAGTGCGCAATGGTGCCGAGCTCAAAGGCAACATGTTTGGCGGTATCGGCCGATGGATCGGCCGTCGCCTCGATACAGTGTGTGATGTTTTAGGGGTTCGCTACACACTCGACGGTGTAGGAAGCAGCGCAAATGGCAATGCGCTCTCCATCGGCGCCACAGGCAAAATGCTTGGCTTCCGCGTTCCGCATACCCTCGATCGTATTGTTCCACAATTTCTTACCGATGGGATCAGGAGCCAGATCCTTGGGACATCCACACTCGACGAAGGACCTGCTTCACTCACCGATTGGCAAACAGGCGTAGGCGTGATGCGCGCCATGGGTTCGATGTCTAAACCTGAAGGGGGTGATTACACACTGACCGCAAAATTTCGTTTGGATGAACCTACACCGATGGTCATGGGTGATTGGGCCGTTGATCTTCCTAAGGGCACATTCACCTTGAATTTAAGCGGCAATGCGAAAGTCAACGCAGACACAGGTGAACTCACGCTCGAAAGCCAAGGCCAAGCATCAAACGCCGACCCCTATCGCAATTGCCTCAGTTGGGCCCATGGCGGTCTTTTGCACTATCCTGCAATATTTAACAAAAACACCGTATCCGTACGTTTTACCGATCCCGAAGCAGCACAAGGCGGCGTCGAAATGACAAGCAGTTATGCTGCAACGCTGCGCAGCCCCGACATCGATGCACAACAAACATGGCTAAGCATACGCAAAGCGACGTCAGCCGAAAAAGAAGCGGCTACACTGCAAGGCGGTGCGCAAAGCACCACAACATCGTGCCCATGGGCGTCCATGGCACCTCAAATCATTGAAAAAGCGTTCTCACTTCTACCCCAAAAAGAGCCTGCGCCGCAGATCTCGATTGATGCTATTCGCATGACCTCTGGCAAAGTATTGGCACACAGTACTGAAACCAATCGTGACTATTGGCAAGCAGGCCTTGCCCTTGAAGGTGATCTCACGATTGCACCCAATCCTGGATCTATCCCGGGACATACAGTCACAGCCCACACACATATCAAAGCATACGATCTTCAAATCAATGCTGCTCTCAACGGCAATCAAACCGTAGGCATTCAGACCAAAGCCAGTCCCTTTGGAAGTCCTGCCTTCAAAGCCGATATGGCCACAAAACTCGATCTCGGCACGTGGGCTGGGATCACAACAGTCGATCTCCACAATGTGGACGCGAAAATAACAAGCAATGTCCCAGGCGTTCCATCCAATCGAATCACCCTAGGAGATCCAAGCAGTCCTGATCTTAAAACACGCATCGCGATTGCATTAAGACCCCACGAAGAAACAAGTGAGACATGCTATCGCGCTGCGCGAAATGCTTTGGGTGGGGATATGGAAATTCCCGCGCTCGGCACTTTTCAGCGCCATGGATGGGCCATAGGAGCGTCGATTCAAAGTGACGCCCAACATATGTTGGATCTTGGATTTAAATTTCCAATCCCCGATGGCACACTTCCAGGTTCCTTAACGATCAACGCAAAAACCCAGGCCATGCAGGCTGCAATCCTTTTAAGTGCATCCCACGCACCGCGTGTGGATACCGATACGCTGATTGAAGTTGCCTCTCAATTGCGCGGCGCAGGCAAAGAAGAGCCATGGCTTCGTAGCGCGCAACTGTTTGAATAAGACAGCACTGAGGTCACAATCGAAATGACACAGTAAGACGCAAAGTGCTACATGTAACATATGACCTCACCCGCAACACGAACCATAGGCGAGTATCACATCATCAAACGCCTCGGCTTGGGTGGCATGGGCGAAGTGTTTTTGGCCGAAAAAACCATGACCATGGGATTTCGCAAACGTGTTGCGATTAAAGTGCCTACTGCATTAAATTCCGATGATCTTGCACGTTTTGAAGCCGAAGCAATTTTGGCAGCAACCTTGCAACATCAAAATATTGTGCAAGTGTACGATCTAAAAACCGATCATGAACGCCCTGCCCTTGTGATGGAATACATCGACGGCGTGACGCTTGCGCAACTGCTCGCCCACGCGCACGGGCATCGCACACCACTCCCCACCTCGGTGATCGTTCATATTGCGTCAGGCGTAAGCGCAGCACTTGCCTACGCGCACCAACTTACCGATGAAAATAATCGCCCACGGCATGTGATCCACCGCGATGTATGTCCTCACAATATCATGATCGACCGCACAGGCCGTGTGCTGCTCACCGATTTCGGTATCGCATCAAGTATACAAAATCTGTCAGATCCAAGTCTCGGCAAAGATCGCTATGCTTCGCCTGAACAGCGTCAGGGCGGCCCACTCGGACCTGCGACAGATCAGTATGCTTTCGGACGTGTGATGTGGGAATGCATCGGTGCGGGCGATAGTAACCTGCGCACAGGTTCTGAACCCACCGCCCATGCGCTTCACCAATGGTTTGGACGCGCCATCGAAGAGAAGCCCGAAGACCGATTTTTAAATATGGCGATCTTGCATGACAACGTCCAACGCTTGCCTTGCACACAAGGGATCACCGAACTTGCGCAATGGGTCAAACGTGTTGCAGCTCCAAAAGAACAAACGCACAATTTTGAAAGAACAACACGCCTAAGTATTCGGCATGCGCGGTTCACAAAAAGACATGCGATCTATGTTTCGGTTGTTATCCTATGCGTGGTATTCATTTTCATTGTAGGGGCGATTCGCGAAGCGCCCCGCACCATGGGTCCCCGCTTTCGCGAGGATGACGTTTTAAAAGAGCGGTTCACGAACCGCCCCTATACCATAGATCCCCGCCTGCGCGGGGATAACAAGAAAAAGCTATCACAACATCGATATGAAGAATCACTCAAGAACAAACTCAATCACGACGCGCCTTTTCCATAAAATTCAAATCGACTTTTCCACCTGAAACATGCTTCACGCGTACCACTTGGCGGAAGCTTTTCGCCTCACCGATAAATGATGCAACATCTTGGGCGCCTCCCAATACACGTGCATGCAATGTGGCAATCCCATTTTCGTAAGATATAATTTTCACAGAATCAAACATTTGCACACGACGTTTTAGTTCAGCACGCAACCACGACGCCCAACCATAATCTGGGACATTCGAAATAGTCAGGACCACATCGCTTTCTGGAAAAATATTTTTATCATATCCCTTTACTGCAAGTTTCAATTTCTCCATAGCCCATACAACACTTCGCTCACGCAATGCATTCAATGCTGCCGCATCGCTAAATCGTGCTGCGCTTAAGAGCACAAACGGATCTCCCAAAATCTGACCATCGCGCAATGCTGTTGTCGTCAACGTCATCGAAGCACTTCGATGCTGCAATGGCATCAATTCTTCATCTGTACTCAAAACCGTTTTCACAGTTGGCGCGTCCATCGCAACATCCATCGAGATACGCACTTCACATCGGCCTTCATTGTCATGGACGGTCCATCCACGCTCTTTCATGGTTTCACGCAATGCAGAAATCATTTCACGGCTCGCGGTTTCCGCCGTTTCAGCAAAACACCAGACCACTTCCACGGAAGTATTTGATATCGCGTTGCTTGGCATAACCACGGCACTCAATGTCACCGTACACAATGTCCGATCTGTACCCGAAACAGGACGTTTTTCCGTATGCTCAACACGCACATCATCCACCGCACCCACGCCTGTAAATTCGATTTCTTCATCAACAAGATGTTCCTGAAGCACGCGCGTTCGACTGCGCACATGCACCCCCGCATTGCGCTCGATCACATCCCGCAATGCACGCCGATGGGCTGACTCACAGGCACTCGATTCGTCCTCAGCGGTGGCCTCGCCTTGGCCTGTCATCCGCGAGGATCCTGCCAATGCACTGCAAGGCACCCACACAGCGATAAAAATCCCAATTAAAGCATTCCATTGTATCATTATATTCATAACGTATACACGTTCCCTTGCGAAAACAGTCAAAAAACGCAATGGTGTGGACCTCATTTCCCCAGGAGGCGCCCCCCCATGAAGGGTTTAGCAGAATATATTTGGATGGACGGTGCAGAGCCCACAAGCAAACTCCGATCCAAAGCCCGTGTTATTAACGTAAAAGGCAATGAAGCCAGCCTCGCCAACTTCCCAAAATGGAGTTTCGATGGCTCCTCCACCTATCAAGCCAAAGGACACAGCTCTGATTTGGTCCTCGTACCTGTCAGTTTCGTCCACGATCCCCTGCGCGGCGATGGTTGCTATCTGGTCATGTGTGAGGTGATGGAGGCAGATGGCGTCACCCCCCATGCAACCAACACCCGAGCCAAATTGCGCCAAGTACTCGATGCCGGTGCCGCAGCCCACGACCCTTGGTTTGGCTTTGAGCAAGAATATACATTGTTTGAAGGCCTCAAGCCCTTGGGCTGGCCCGAAGGTGGATATCCTGCACCGCAAGGTCCGTTTTATTGCGGCGTCGGTGCCGATGAAGTGTTCGGACGTGAACTCATTGAAGCCCACGCCGCCGTTTGTCTCGAAGCCGGTGTGATGCTCTACGGCATCAACGCCGAAGTCATGCCGGGCCAATGGGAATTTCAAATCGGTCATCGTGGTTTTGAAGGCGAATCCGGCGATCCACTGACTGTGGCCGATCATCTTTGGTTTGCACGCTGGCTGCTCTATCGCATCGGCGAAGATTTTGGCATCACCGCCACACTCGATCCCAAACCCGTACGCGGCGATTGGAACGGTGCAGGCAATCACACCAATTTCTCAACCAAAGAAATGCGTACACCAGGCAAAGGTGCTGCCGAATCAGAACGCATCATCAAAAATTTGGCGGCAAAACACGATGAGCATATCGCCGTGTACGGTGCAGATCTTGATCGCCGTTTGACCGGCCATCACGAAACTTGTCACATCACCGAATTTCGTCATGGTGTTGCAGATCGTGGTGCGTCCATCCGTGTTCCCCCAGATATGGCCACCAAAGGCTGCGGTTATCTTGAAGATCGTCGCCCCGGCGCCAATTGCGATCCTTACATCGTGTCGGCTCGGATCTTGGCCACCATTTGTGACATCGAAATGTAATTTTCGTTCATCGACTGCCGTACTGCCTCGATATGTTCATCGAGGTGGTCGGCGCTCCATTCTTTCGTATCAATCGGCTCAAGATATCGTATTCTAATTTCACCAGGAAATGGCACGAAACGATGCTTAGGCATGCATTCGTACGCACCCGCCACAACAATAGGATGAATTTTTACCCTCGCGTGCATCGCCAGTTGAAATGCACCTTTTTTAAAGGGTCCCATCGAACCATCTTTGGAACGCGTGCCCTCCGGAGCCAGCATCACAGTCAATCGTTCGTTATGCATGCGTGCATACACGCGTTCGAGATCACGAATTGCCTCTTGTGAGTTGCCACGATCCAAAAAGACGAACCCAAGAATATACCAAACGAGATTAAAAAATGGGATGTACATCAATTCGCGTTTGCCAATGCCAAAACATCGCGGCGGCAAAATCGCGGCCGCCCACACCACATCAAGGGTTGCTGGGTGATTGATGATCATGACCCGTGCAGCAGGCTCAGTCATGGTACTCGGGTTTTCTTGCACCATACGGATGCCGATAAACCAGAGAACGGCTCTGCCCCACAATCGGGCCAAGGGTGCGATCACATCGTAGCGCAATGATCGCGGCAACGGGAGAAGGATCACAAATACGAAAAGCCAAGCAATCACCGTGAATGGCCAGCCTATAATCATCGCCAGAACACCACGCGTCCAATAATAGGCTTTGAGCATGCATAATAATGGCTCAAATCGGGGGGATAAAGCCATCGTTCAACAAAATCTACGCTGAAACGTATAGGCAAAGGCTGAAGCCGTTGCCGTGAGAACAATCCCCCATAAAATATCGGGAAGAACTATCGATGCCGGCCAACCTGCAATCACCGCCCAATTGGTCAAATCATACGTCGCATAGGCAAAAGCACCCAATTGTGCACCACGAACCGCAACATCCCGTACCGAAGAAGCTACACGAACGACAAGCCAATACACCGAAAAAGCGTACATGACATAAAACAGAAGCGCTGCCGGAGCATAAACAGGATCGCGCATAAGCGAACCCATGGATTGCACATACAAAGAGCGTGCAACAACCCCTAGCCAAAGAAGATCAAATGCCAACATACTTGTCGCAAAAGCTAAAAAACCGACACAATGACGTATGAAACCTTTTTTCATTTTCGCTCCGATGTTCTGTGTTCTTCTCATCGCCTATCCTTCAATCGCACGGTCCGAACAAGAAGGACGCATCTTGGTACAACAACACCGTTTGGCTTGCCCCCACCCAATGGCAAGCACACTCGCACTGCGCGGCGCATATCACTACAAATATATGAGGGTCCTTTCGCTATTTAAAGCAGCTCTGTATGACCAAGTGGAGAACCGAGAAAAAAGCATTTTAGATGCAGTGCCCAAGTGTCTTGTTCTACGATATGAGCGAAATATCAGTGCATCAGATTTCCGTGATGTAACAATCAAAGGAGTCAATGCCAATTTAAATGGCGCACAAATCGCACGAATCAAACCCGCGCTTGATGCCTACAACAAACTTTACGTGGATATACACCCTGGCGATAGTTACGCACTTGCGTACGCTCCAAGCACAGGAGTCGAACTCTTCTTTAATGGAACCCTCCTAGGACACGTCAATGATGAGTCGTTTATTCCTGCGCTGTTTGCCATTTGGCTTGGCCCCGAAAAAAACATGAGCAACAAATTGCGTGACCATTTGCTTGGAAAAGGAAAACGTCGATGAATACATTTCCTGTTGTTGCCGCACTGACAGGGTTTATGATCTGCCTTTGGCTCGCAAGCCTTTGGATCAAAAATACAAGCATTGTCGACATGTTTTGGGGCATGCTCTTTGTGGGACTCGCGTGGGGATATGTTTATACATCGCCCATTGCAACACCTCGCGGTTTTTTAATCGCTTTCCTCGTCTCCCTCTGGGGACTTCGTCTTTCGTGGCATCTGGCAAAGCGAAATGGATGGCAGCATGAAGATCACCGTTATGTGGCCATGCGACAGCGTCATGGCAAGCACTGGCCATGGCTAAGTTTGTTTGTCGTTTTTTTCTTGCAGGGGTTAATAGCCCTCATCGTCGCACTTCCGATTTATAGCGCATCCAATATCGCGGCATCATGGAACATCTACGATGCGATTGGACTTTTACTTTTTATCGTAGGCCTATTATTTGAAATCATCGCAGACCATCAACTCAAGGTTTTTAAACATGATCCACAAAACCGTGGGTTGACGATGAAAACAGGTTTATGGCGTTATTCGCGCCATCCCAATTACTTTGGTGATGCATTGTTATGGTGGGGATTATTTTTGCTTGGTGGCGCCGCAACCGGTGCTTGGTGGAATATAATTAGCCCTATTCTGATGACTTTTTTATTGATGCAAGTATCTGGTGTGCCGCTCACAGAACAACGCATGAAAAAGACACGACCTGATTTTTCAGATTATGCTGCATGTACTTCATCATTTTTTCCATGGTTTCCGAAATCGCAATCAAAAAATGAGAAATAAAAGCGTTCAACACGCGATAATGTCCCGAGGGACATATTCTCATGACATCAAAACTTGAAAACAATTCTGTGGCATCGGCATGCGCGGCTGTTAACGCATTTAAACAAGAACTCGCAAAAACAAATCCAAGCGCTGCGAACAGCATCCAATGCCAACAGATTGCCGTTCAAGGACGCGGCCCAAGCGAAACACCCCGTGCATTGATGACATTTCAAAACGATCAATTCGTAGTTGAAGGTCCGCCCTCTTCGGGGATCAAAGAAGGCGCGATCACATTTGATCGTTCACACTTCGACGGTCAAAAACTTACGATTGGTGCACTCTATTGTGGCGGATGGGAAGCGCCACAAATTTTTAAGAGCAAATAATCAAGTGTTGTAGAACAATCGTTCCTGTTATTGTTCTCGTAGGGGCGCTTCGTGAAGCGCCCTAAAGGTACGATTCAAATACCGAGAGGGAGGTTCGCAACCGCCCCACCATATTTTGCCTATCCTTCAGTGGCAGTTGTATCATAACCCATGCGTTTCAGCGCCCCCTTGCCAATCAACATGCTGCTCGTTTTTGCGTTGGCTTCATGCCAACAAACCGTCGACAACACACGATGTCCCGCGGGCAAGATATGTTACGACAGTGAAGAGCTCACCGAATGCATCGGCGACAGTGATTGTGCAGATGGGGCTCTGTGCCTCACCGATGGGCCACTGTTCGGCTATTGCGATGCAGGTACTTTTCTCCTCAGCGACAGTGATCAGGATACAATCCTCAATTACCATGACAACTGTTTTCTTGTATCCAACCTCGATCAAGCCAATCACGATAACGACGACCTCGGCGATGCATGCGACACCGACGACGACGATGACGGTGTTCTTGATGCGCATCCAGACAACTGTCCACTCATCCCAAACGACGACCAAACCAACACCGATGCAGCCAATGACGGCGGTGATTCATGCGACACCGACGACGATAATGACGGAGTCCCCGATCTCAACGATAACTGTTCGCGCATCATCAATAATTCGCAGGCCAATGCCGATTTTGATTCACTGGGTGATGCATGCGACAGCGATAAAGATGGCGATGGCGTTACGAATGGCATCGACAATTGTCCGGTGGTCTACAATATCGATCAGCTTAACTTCGACAACGATGAGCTGGGAGATGCATGCGATGACGATGCCGATGGTGATGAAGTTCTCGATATCTCAGATAATTGTTTGCTTCTGAGCAATTCTGCTCCCCAAGACGACACAGACAACGATGCATTGGGCGATGATTGCGATCCCGATGACGACAATGACACGATCCTCGATGGCAATGACAACTGCCCACTTGATGCCAACAACAATCAAGCTGATGAAGACAACGATGATCTTGGTGATGTTTGTGACGGCGATGCAGATGGAGATGAGGCGGTGAATGACAATTGCCCCACGGCCTACAACCCCGCCCAAGGCACCACCGATTGCTTTGATGACGATGGCGATGGCATCCCCAATGTGATCGATAACTGTCTCTGGTATGCCAACAGCGACCAGCGCGTGTCTTCCGACAATCCTTTTACGTACAGCAATCGCAATATTGCACCCGCTACAGCCATGCCCATGGGCGATGCGTGCACCATCAAAAAAATAGTAGCAGGCGCCCATCACACCTGCGCACTCCTCTACGGTGGAAACCTCAAATGCTGGGGATACAATGCATACGGGTGGCTCGGTCTCGGCCACACATCAAGTATTGGATCAACTCCCGGATCCACAGGAAAAAATATTCCCCTGATCACCCCCGATTCACGACCTGCTATCGACATCGCTTTGGGTCCTTGGAACACGTGTGTGGTGTTGACCGATAATACGATCAAGTGTTGGGGCGAGCAGGACTCGGGTATTTTAGGGCAAGACGTCTCAATACTCTCCGGCGTCATCGACAATTACGGCGACTCCATCACCGAGTCTGTTTTTCGACTTCCATCCTTTGGCATCACCGACAACGACAACATCGGTAGCATCAAAAATATCGCCGTGGGTAGACAAACGAGCTGCGCGCTTCTCGCCGGTGGCAATATTCGATGCTGGGGAAATACCGGAAGTACCTATTATACCCGTGGTAATAATGCGGCAGAGCCCAGCACAAACTACAGTCTCACGAATGTCGCCACCACCTCAGGGAACTTAAAAGCCCGCCAAATGCATCTGGGACTTTTCCATGGTTGTGCCATTGGACAAAATATCCAGTCGACTCCAGAGCTCATCGATGAATCAAAATATATTTATTGCTGGGGATGGAACCCAAATGGACAGCTGGGTATCGGTTCAACAAACAACACCAATACAGCAACACCAACGCTTCTCAATAGCGCACCCTATGTATGGACCACGCCACGGCGTGTTGTGACCGCTCTTGGTTGGAGTGATGAGGATGGTGAAAGTACCTACGGACGTTTCAGCTGCGCTCTCCATGGAACAGGACAGCTGACATGCTGGGGCCTTAACAATATTGGACAACTAGGCCTCAATAGCATCAGCCAACAGCCCAGTATCCCCAACACCTCGGGCAGCATCCAAACCGTTAATCTCGGCGTTACGAATGCAAAAATTCTCGACATCGCCCTCGGCGCCCAACATGTCTGCGCGCTCTACACAACAAGTGCTGTCACGTGGCCAACCGGCGATCTCACATCGCCTGTCTGGGCACTGCAAACCTGCCACAACACAACATGTGCCATTAAATGCTGGGGAGAGAATGACCACAATCAGCTGGGATTTTCAAACAACCCCAACGTTAATTACGGAAGCGACAGCAGCTCAGCGAGCGTCGCCTCATCTACCGCAATCACCAGTTTAGGATCCAGTTATCCACTCCAAGTCACAGCAGGAAAAATGCACACCTGCACACTCAACAAAAATAACGAGGTTTACTGTTGGGGACGCAATGACCATGGAGAGATTGGTCAGGGTCATACGACCAATCCCATAACCACCCCCACATATGTCGATCTAGGATTGCGACCATAGTAGGGGTCGTTCGTGAACGACCCTTTTGAACCCGGGCGGTTCACGAACCGCCCCTACCCAGAACCGTGAGATCGACGTCATCCGGATCTGAAATATTTTTACAAACCGCTTCTAACGTTTTTTGATTTTGGATCCCGCGTTCTTCGGCTTCGCGATAGGGCACGTTGGAAAACGACACCAACGAATAGCGCGAAACATATTGTCCATGCAGTTCACGTTCTGCACGCGACTCAACCACGCGATGCAACATATGCACAGGATCGGCCACACGATCGCGCATTTCGATAAAATTATCGAGGGCCATGTTCGCGATGGCATCGACATCGGGTTTGCGATTGCGTTCAAACAACGAAAAAACATCACAAAAACTCCCCCTCTGATAAACCTCTCCCGCTTGCGGGGGAGGT
>SYDY01000120.1 GCA_005801425.1 Bdellovibrionales bacterium
ACCTCCCCCGCAAGTGGGAGAGGTTCATCAGAGGGAGAGTCTGTTGTTGGATTTTCTCGCCCAATTAAAACCGTCCATCGAAGTACGCAAACAGGCCCAGGTTTTGCTTGCTGAAATCAACGCTGCAACAACCTCCGACGCCGACATGCGTCGTTTGGCGCGTAGGCTGCATCGTGGGCATGTTTGCATCCGTGATTGGGCGCATGTGGCGCATGTGGATGTGACTGAACGTGCGCGCGTGCTCGGCCTATTGGATGCCCCTATGGACGATGTGGTGCTTGGCCGCCACTTGATGGCACGTGGGATGAAGCCTGGCCCAGCCCTGGGTGCCATGCTCGACCGTTGCCGCGATATTCAAGATGAAACAGGGCTCGATGACGTGGATGCTATTTTGGAAAAGGTGCAAAGCGGTTTCTTTTAGTATATACTGGTATATACTATGCTGCTCGCTGATGTCGTCAAAGCACTCACTTCTCATCATGTAGAATATGCCATTGTAGGTGGCTATGCCGTTGCACTTTATGGTGCGGTTCGTGGAACAGTCGACCTCGATTTGGTGTTGGAATTGGATGAAGCCAATTACTGTGCCGCAGAAAAAGCCCTTATATCCATCGGACTTGCATCCAGAGTTCCTGTGACGGCGAAGGATGTTTTTCATTTCCGTGAGGAATACATTCATGAACGAAATATGATTGCGTGGTCATTTGTGGATCCATCGGATCGATCACGTTTGGTCGATATCATCATTACATTTGCGGAACGGAAAATACCAACGACGAAAATCAAAGCGTTGGGGATGAGCATTCCTGTTCTTCAGATTAACGCACTCATCGCTATGAAAAAAACGGCGGGTCGCGCGCAAGATATTCAAGACATCTCAGCACTTGAAAGGTTAAAATAGTGAGCGAAAAAGCACTGCAATTTTTTTCGGATGAGGCGCTTGAACGATCGCGCAAAATGTCCCCTGATCAAATTATTCAATTTTTGGATGACTATCGAAAGCTTGTTGGACACCGCCATTTGGGACGCGATGTCGAGAGGACAATGATCAGCATTCGGATCCCAACAGCGCTTCTCCAGGCTTTTCGCTCTAAAGCACAATGGGAGGGGACGGCCTATCAAACAAAAATTCAGGAACTTATGCTGGAATGGCTTGAACCGGGTTGATGGGTGACGCTCGCCTACAAAATAGATGTTCGATGTAGCACAATGTGCAGAACTGCACATTGCAATACCCGGCGTGGTTGGCGGCGTGGTTGGTCTATCCGTGAGAATACCCCTCCAAGAGAGGGGGATTAAATTAGATCTTCATGCGGGATAACATAATCCAACACTGTTTGGCCGCGCGATGCGATGTATGCCAGCTCACTGTCAGTAAGCCTTGCAGCAATATCATCAGAAGCAGCCTGTTTCATGAAGTCCATGTCAGCGCCATGATCTCGGAGCATGTTGGCAGCGCCCGCGATTCCAGTAGTACGCAGGCCCTCGAAATAAATGCGTGGAAACTGGATAGGATCTTGCTGGCGCGCAGCCCGCAGGGCTACTGCGTTCTGCAACAGCATTATTCTATTTCTCATCCGAGCATCCGCAGCAGCATTGGCTTGAGCGACAACAGCGGCATTGTCAGCGACGTTGACGAACTCACCACGCAAACGGGTGTTTTTGATCCAGGATTCAGGATCCTGGGGATTGAGTGGCGTTACTGGGGCGGCATCGCCCAAAACAACGGGGCGTGCTGCATGATCATCAGCCACGGGTTGCGCGGGAATATATGCATTCACGTCACGACCTAGACTCTGGATATAAAGCCGCTCTTCGGCAGTGAGGCCCGCATTGACCCGTTGCACGTAATCCGCTGGGAGATCGGCGCCTTGCCCACGATTTGCGATGCAAGGGATGAGCGCTATTTTCTGGCGCAAATGGTTATCTGCTGCTTCTGCTGCGGTTGCAGCATACACTTGCGTTTGAGGACTGGTACGGAACGCGTGGTCTGCTGTAATCCAGAGCGCTGCAGCGTCGTCATCACGGCGGGCATCCAAGAGGCCCGCAAGATTAACACCCAACTGAATGTTTGGATCCACTGGGTCCACGGGGGCATCATGATCGGGTTGTGCCACAGCGACAACCGCCAAGTGAGGTTGTTGTGGTGGCGTCGCGGTGCGACGCGCATTCACAGTACCAGGCGCGTCGACGAGATGGAGAGATCCTGACGCATTCCCATCAAGATCCTCAAAGTCACTGTGATGCGGAGAGGTAGACGCATGAGATCCTCTGTCGGCGAAGAGATCAGCACTGTGACGCGGAGTGCCTAGTGCAAGCTCATCACCATCATGAACGGAGCCATGAGTGGAGCCATGAATGGAGGCATGAACGGATGCTTCACGTGAAGGGAGTTCTACAATCAGGGGGCGTCGTTCTGCTGCAGGCTGGCTTAGGTCGGTGTCAGAAACACTCCGATGCATTGCAAATCCCTGAGGGAATGTAAAGTTGAAGCTACCTGCTCGGTCATGCGCTGGGGAGGTGGATGTTGCATCATCAAACGCGCCATCGCGTGGTTGAACAAACACGAGCCCTTGTGGTGGGGTATCCATCCGGGGCCTTCGGGCACCCGCTGTGCTGAATGTAAGGTGCTCCCCGGTGTGTGGCCGGAAATCATTGGGACCACGAAACGCTGGTTCGCTGCTATCTAATGACATCATCGGTGGATTGGCACCACCACGTCCGCGACCGAATCCTGGATATGCTGGAGGTGCGCGATACGTAGGTATGGGAAATTCATCCCGCGAGGCAGAGCCATCGCCAGGCAGCATGATAACGTGTCGCGGATGACGCACTGCATTGTGGCGTGCTAAGCCCGGCAAGCCATCGAGACCGTCAGTCTCAACATCGCTCGTGTAGTGTGTGGCTGCTGCTTCTGAAGGCAGGTTCGCTCGTCGTACCCTGGCGTATGTGGGATCTCCGTTGCTCGAATCGTCATCTCCATCAGCCGGAGGCATCTCATCGGGTGCTCTTGGCCCACGCAGTGCCGCCGCGAATTCTCTTCGCAGGTTTAATTCTCTTCTTGCGTTGTTTTCGCGCTCTACATCCGCACGGCTTGGAAAGCCTTTCGAATCGTTGGCGGCATGGATAAGCAATTCTTGTGTCGCGATTTGCTGTTCGGTGGTGTGCTTGTCGTTCATATAACGTTTGACGGCAGCCACGGCGAGCGAGATGCCGGCAATGAGCACCGCAGTCACAAACACGCCGATCACAAAGGCAGGCACGACACCGGTCATAGCGCCAGCACCGATGGATGCTGCGACAAATGTAACACCACAAACCACGCCAATTTTCATGGCGACACGTTTGAATTGTTTGCCTTTTTCAACTTTAAGCGCATCTATTTTCGATTGGGCTTGAAGGGCTTCGGCGGGCGTGGCGACTTCATCTACCGCAGCGACTCGTCGGATACGCAAGCCAGCCAGTCCTGCATTAGCAACACGACCGTCGGTAGGTACATCAAGCGCATTAACAGGAATACGAGCATCGGCAGGCGCATCGACAACAGATGCACGTCCTTGTCGAACGAGGTTTGCCAATTCCGTTTCAGCGGTTGCTGCATTGGTTTTTGGTTCGAGATTGGCTTCTTTCTGAGCACGATGGGCGGCTACCATGCGCCAAAGTGCGATGGCACCGACCACACACAAGACGCCAATCCCAACACCTGCGGCGATGGGTCCCGTGATGGGGTTACCGACCAAGGCTGCAACAATGACGGTGGCGGCGACAGCGCATGCTGCACCCGCGATACCGGGGATAGGCAATTTGCCTTCAAAGCCCATCCAACGCAGAAACGTATTTTTGCGCGCGTTGACTGTTTTCGATTGGGTGGCCGCGGCATCGCGAAGCGTGGATACTTCGGTGATTTTTTCTTTGACGGCATCGCGGGTGATGAGAGGAAGAAACGCATCAGCCTGACGAACTGATATCTCAGCAGGTGAACGCCGCCCCGCAGGGCGCACAACATCGCTTCCATGGTCGCTTTCGATCGGCGTATGGACGTCTGCTCTTATGCTTGCTGAATTTGATCTCGATAGCGCTGCTGCATGGTCTGACATTTATTTCACTCCACCCCGTTTCGCCAAGTGTGCTTTATGGGCGTCATTGGCGGCTGGGCGTAAAATCCCGTAGGGACAAGCTATAGGATTGGACACCCTGTGTTCGTCAAGTACCTATGGGTGTCTAATGTCGGATATGGCATCACCTGTGCGGTGTGTCATGACCAGAATTTGCATGGATTAAGGGCTTTTTCCACGGTTTTCCCACGAAATAGCCAATATTTATCGAATGCAGCGGCGGTGAGGCATGAATGATTTGGCATAACGCGAAATTTGGACCCTATTGGGTATTGCGTGAATTCGATGGGCTTATTGATGCCAACAATTCGGCCATGCTCTTGGGACAAGCCTACGAGTTGGATATCTGAGAGCGGTGTGTTGCTTTCCACCGTTGCGAGACGCCCGTAACCTAAAATGGGAGTCATATCCTGTCGGCCGAGATCTTTCGACATGCCAATGGAACCGATGTCGATGATCATCAAATTGCGATCGGGATAATGACCGATGACACTCACGAGAACACTGAAGGCGATGTCATCGTAGGTGCATGCACCAATCTCGGCCTGAAAGGCGTCATAAAACGGATAATTACCAATGCGCACTTCATCGGCACCTTGAAGGTTGCGTGTGACTGCGAAGGCTGGTGTGGAACCTACACTGACGCACGGCACAGGGACGCCTTGGGCACGCAGTACGTTTGCGAAGTGAACCATTTGGGCACGGTCGGCTTCTGCGATGTCAGCACGATCTGTTTCAGTTTGCGCATCGTAGGCGTGGCCTGTGTGTGAAACAATGCCGCCGAAATGGAGACCTGGGGATGACGAGATCCTTTGTGCAAGCGCAAGACTTGCTGGCGCGTCGGGAGAAACGCCTGCGCGATGGTAACCAGTATCTATTTTAAGATGCACCGTAAAACGTTGATCATTCGCCACAGCAGCGTCGCTTAATGCACGCACGGTGTCTTCATGATCCACAAGCAAGCGAAGCGACGAAATGCGGCGGTTTAATGCGAGTGCGTCGTTCATGCGGGTGATGGGAAAAGGCACTGCGTAAAGAATGTCGTTAAAACCGTGATCTGCAAAATGTGCCGCTTCGGCCAAGGTCGATACCGTGATTGGGCCCATGGAACCGCCATGTTGCATCAACGCGATGTCCACACATTTGTGGGTTTTTACATGAGGGCGGAGTTGAACGTCCAATGCTTGGCAACGTGTGCGGGCTTTGTCGCAGTTATTTTGCAATTTGTTTGCGTCAATAAGGGCGCAGGGCGTGGGGAGATCGATGATGTGCATGGTCGTGTATTGTGCTTTTATCTGCGCGATAACGCAACGCATTTGAGTTTGGATCGATAACCTGGTGGTAGCAGAGCGGGCGGTTCGCTAACCGCCCCTACATTTTCCTGGGGAGGAAACACATGGCAACAAACGCAGTGCTTACGCGTCAGCTTTCGATCAGTCAAATCAATTTTCGTGGAACATCGGTGGATGCGCAGGTGCAGTCGCTTTTGCGACAGGTGCCCACGCGCAATGGCGCAGCACAGGCGGCGCGTGATGAATACGTGGGCGCAAAACAAGATCTTGCCGCAGCGGATGCAACGCTTGTTGCTAAAAATGATGTGCTTACCGCAACACACGATAATTTGAATTTTGTAGAGCGTGCATGGGGTGCTGTTGCCAAAGGACATTTGGGAACCGATAGTTTTACGGCGCGCTATACCTCGTATCATGATGCGGAAGTTGCGCAAAAAAGCGCTGCGCAGACACAACGTGAGAAATTCGGCGTCAAAGAAGATAAGAAAACTGCGCTTGAAAAAGCGGCAACCCTCGCATCCTATGAAACCATGACAGGTACAATCACCGAATGGGTGAAGGCCGACGTGATGGCGAATCCAACGCCGCGGCTAAGTGCACTGCGTGCACAACATCAAAAAATGGATGCGCTTACAAGCTTGATTGCCAATCAAGACACGCCGTGGGCAGAAGCCACCGACCTTTTCAAAAGCGATCTCGATTGCGTGGAAGCGTCGGCCGGTGAATTGACATCATGGTTTGGGAAGCACGACGATAAAACCATGCCACCGGCATTTCTAGCCCTGTACGGCGCTGCACGTGCGGAAGAAGCAGCGCTTAAGGGGCGCTTGACATCCATTGTGAAGGCTGCCCAAGCCGTGGGTGATCAAGGGATCAGCGATATTGCAAAGCAGCTTCCGGTCGGCCGATTTTTGTCCGATGTGGCAACGGCAGGACAGGCCACACGCCGCCTTGCAAAACCGATCAAAGCAGAAGCCGAATCCATCGAAGAAGAAATGTTGGGCGTATGTAAAATATTGGCGGAATTGTCCCGCGTTGCAACACTTAAAGCCGGATCACTTGGCGCGGATGAACAACAAGAAGTGGATACTATTGCACAGGATTACGTGAAACTCTCAGCAGGCTATTTGCAATCGCTTGGGGTTAAAACCTATGGACAGTGGACGACTGAAAGTTAAGTAGACAGAAGAAGACTATTCAGTGATTCGGCCCATCGTGGTGATTGAAGTGTGTCTTGCGTGATAATGCAGGTTCGATACATCCATTCTTCTGGGATCTCTTTAAGCAGCGCAACGGCATTGGTGAGTTTTGGGATCAGCAAACACTCGGCGGGAATGATGGGGCGATTGAGCTTTCCACGGATGTAATGCGCCATCTCAGTGATGTTTTCGCCGATATGTCTTTGTTCTTTTGCTTTTGGCGATTTTTCAAAAAACAATTTTAGGCGTTCATCATGCAAGGCCCAACTTTCGTATTGCGCGACGTAGGTGTGTTGGATGGACGTGAGTAAATGGGAGACGCAGCTAAGGCCTCTATTCACACTGAATGATGGGATGTTCTCTTTGCTTGCGCCAGGATGTGCTGTTTTAAACAAATGCACTAAACGAATATCGTCGGCATTGTGTGGATCAATATCTTGCTTAAATACGCGTTCTGAACTCGTGATCCATGCGTAACGTTGCGTATAAGAAAATCCAGAATGTTTTTCAAAAGTGCTTACAATGTTTGTTGCAATATCTGGTGTGAACGAAATGCTATACAAGTGTTGATTGGCCCAAGAAAGCAATGAATCGCGGTTAACATAGCTTCCCGATGGGAAATTACAATCCCCGACTTCAGTGATTGTCCATGGCTCAGCGCCTTTGATGGTAAGTGCGACGTGATGTGGCTTTTTGTCTGCACATTTTACAATGATGGATGTCGCGAGTGTCTCTGGTGCTATTAATTGAATATGGCTTGTGAGGCGATGTGCTTCTGAAAGGGCGGCGTATACCGACTCATATGTTGATGCTGAGTCGACCAGAATATTACAGCAATTGGGTTTTAAGTGAGCTGAGGGTGCAAAGCAGCTCGTTTCAAGGCTTTTTGGGATGGTGGTGATGGACATGGGGGGGAGGGAATATCAGAATTCCACCCTATGCGAATGTAATGAAATGTAGGCTTTTCTTTTTTTCCTCAAGCAGCGGGCCAGAATTACAAGTACAATTTGTGTATGTCCACGGTGGATCCTGCTGCTGGTCGTGTTGTCCAAGGTCACGGTACAGCTGAAGGGCCTTCTCATGTTGCGGGAAAAGAAATTAATCCTGGCGTAGTGCACGTAGATGTTAGACAGCATAGCGGTTACGATGGAACGACTCCGGCAACAAAAGTTAAGGTTGATAGTAATAAGCCCACGCCAAATCCTTCGGGAGCTCCACCTACAAAACCACCTTCCGCTGTGTTTCGATCTCCGGAGACCATAGGGCTCGCCCCGGACCGTTTGAATATTATCTGCGAAAACGAGGCTCAAAAAGCGAGTATTGCGAAGGTACTCGAAAGTATGCCGGGGGCCAAGGATCAATACAATCTTGTGGTGGGCTATGGAAGGCTTGATGGTGCGGTTCTTGTGTCTGGCAGTGGAGGTCGTCCTCTTCACGCCATGGTCGGGAAGATGGGTGAGAGTGGTGCGTTGAATCTTATCCAAGTGGGCGATTCAAAAGATTGGGGGGCAACGAGTTATATTAGCACGTGTGATGAACTTTCAGGTCAATGCAGCAAGCAGCAATTAAGTGTTTTGCCTGTTGCGAAGACAGTTACCACCGCGGATGTTGTGTTAGGGCATGCCGGATTTGAATATGCACAAAGGAATTTAGAACAAAGGGGTCCTCATGAGGGGAAACATAAAGTATTTGGTCAAGAGGTGCAGGCCAGTGCCGATGGTTTCTCATGTGCTACGGTTTCTGTTGAAGACTTAAAACTATTGCATCTTTTTAAACGTGCATTTCCTAAAGTGGATGATGAGGGAATGCCGACGTTTAGCCGCAATAAAGGCATGTCCTGCGTACCGCAAGTTGTTGCATCCATCCAACAAGAATATTTGCGCGAGGTTTGTCCTAATGCGGAGGATATTCCAGGGCTTAGGAACTTTTTTTTGTCGGCAGACAAGTCAGCACGTCAATCGCCGGAAGAACTTAAGAAAATGGCGGGTGAGATCCGCAAATATCTCAAGGAACAAAATATAGAAATTGAACCTCGTATGCTTCAAGTTGCGAAATTCTGTCGTGGCCCACAGATTGTTGCCATGGCAGGCAAGCAACATGTGGCGCCTGCTATGGTTTTCTCTGATTACGATGTTTTTCCACAACCGGGGAACAAGGGTCTTACGGGTATGGAAAGCCGTTTAACTGAACTTTTTGGAGAAAAGGGCAAGTGGCAGGGCTACAAAAAGGGTTTGGATGAAATAAAAGAGAGTTGATTGGTTAACCACCCAACCCCATCGAAATCTCAATACCCGCATCGTAGATCCATCCGCCGAAGTTGTAACGTTGGTGGGATGCTTGTGGATCTTGTTTGTTGACGCGTCTGTTTTGCAACACACCGATATTGGCATAAATGTTTGTGTTGATGTGCAACGTCCGTGTGGGTGAGACACGAACAACCCATGGATAGCCGATGCCACCGCTGAACGAATGGGCATGGGTGTCGAGGATATTTGTGTTTTGTGATGGGGCTTCGATAACAGCCGGTTTAAATCCATAGCCCGTGCGCAATGCCAATTGATTCTCAAACACATATTCCAAACCCAGGCGCGGTTCTACGGTATCGCGAAAATGAAGAATGGGTGACGCAGGCATATTCACCGCAGCACCGGCGGGTGAATTGGGTGCAAGACGAACATCGATAAAAGGCCCAGGATACGCCGACCAATGGTACCAGGTGAGATCTGCGGCAAGCGAAAATCCATTCCACAAACGATAAACGCCGCCAAAGGCAAGTTGATGCGGTGAAAACCATGTGGTGGCGCGCAGAAGCAAATCGAGATCCACAAGCACACCTGCGACTTGCACCGCAGTATGGGCTTTGGCATTAAGATCGTGGAACATGGCGCTTCGATAGGCGACCGCGAGATCAAAGGACCAAGGCGATCGCCAACGGATCCCTGCATAGGCCGACATGGCAGGTTTAAGATCCCATTGCACGTTGGTATGCACTTGTTGGGCATCGACCAAAATGGGAACATCGATTTGCATGCCGAGCACGCTGTTGACCATGGCGGAAAATCCGGCACCGACATCGATGTTGAATGGGAGTTTGGCACCAAGTCCGCCCATAATCGACAATTGCTCAAGCCGTTTGCCGTAACGAACCACTTCAGGATCGCTTCCCACACTTTGCTGCTTGAGAAATTGCGGTGAACTTCCTGCAACCCCCATGGTAAATCCATAATGCACCCCGAAGGCGATGGGGCCGCATGCACCGAGGACATAGGAAGGTCGTGCACGAAGATCTGCATTTGTATTGCTATCAGTGGGTTCAACATCGTGAAGCTCCACTTGGTAGCCTACGTAATTAAATTGTGCGGTGCCTGTTGCACGTTCGCAGCTCGTGAGCGCTGCTGGATTATAATAGGTTGCGCTGTAGTCGTTGGCAGCGGCAGTGCCGGCACCGCCCATGGCACGCATACGCGCGCCGAGACCAAATGTGTCTTCCATGGCGTTGGCGTGGGCGAGGTGGGGGATTAAAAAAAGAACAATGAGTAATGCAGCCTGTAGGGGCGGGGGGGGG
>SYDY01000121.1 GCA_005801425.1 Bdellovibrionales bacterium
CGCATCATCACACAACCGGAGGCGACAAGAGGTGCTGTGGCAAATCCAAATTCTTCCGCACCCAAAAGTGCTGCAAAGGCCACATCGCGCCCTGTTTTAAGTTGTCCATCGGCCTGCAAAACAACACGCGAACGCAAATCGTTCATGAGCAACACCTGTTGCGCTTCGGCCAAGCCCAATTCCCAAGGTGTTCCTGCATGTTGAATAGAGGATAGAGGCGACGCCCCCGTACCGCCATCATGACCCGCGATGTAAATACAATCAGCGTGGGTTTTCGCTACCCCTGCGGCCACCGTACCAATGCCCGATTCAGAGACAAGTTTGACACCAATGCGTGCCTGTGGATTGCAATTTTTTAAATCAAAAATAAGTTGGGCAAGATCTTCAATCGAGTAAATATCATGATGGGGAGGCGGTGAAATCAACGTAACCCCTGGTGTCGCATGGCGTACTTTCGCAATGATCGCATCGACTTTATGCCCCGGTAACTGTCCCCCTTCGCCAGGTTTTGCGCCTTGTGAAATTTTAATTTGAATTTCATCGGCATTCACCAAATAGTGGGCCGTCACACCAAATCGTGCCGACGCCACTTGCTTTACGGCACTGCGACGCAAATCTCCATTATCATCGGCAACAAATCGCGACGCATCTTCCCCGCCTTCACCGCTGTTGCTTTTGCCACCCATGCGATTCATGGCAATGGCGAGATTTTCATGGGCTTCGGCGCTGATAGACCCAAAGGACATCGCCCCTGTGCAAAAACGTTTGACGATTGATTGCGCAGATTCCACCTCTTCAAGAGAAACAGGATCTCTTCTTGCGTGAAAATCCCACAAACCACGCAGCGTCATGGGGTTCTCGCCTTGATCGTTGATGGCTTTTGCGTAGGCCTTGTAATCGGCTTGCGATTTTAAACGAACGGCTTTTTGCAACGCAGCAACGCTGGTGGGTGTCCACAAATGGCGTTCGCCTTGGATACGCCATGCATAAACACCCCCAACATCGAGCGCCGAATCTTCATATCCCGAACGATGGCGCACAATCGCATCGTGGGCAATTTGCGATAGTCCAATCCCATCGAGCACACTAAGTGTACCTGTAAAATAACGGTTGATGACTTTTTTACTGATGCCGATACATTCGAAAATTTGCGCACCATGGTAGCTTGCGAGCGTCGAAATACCCATTTTAGCAAGGACTTTGAGAAGTCCTTTTTTTATCGCGTATACATAATTTTTAATGCCATCACTCACGGAGAGTTCAAGAACACCCTGCTCGCACAATTCTCGGATGCTATCAAATGCGAGATATGGATTGACTGCACCTGCGCCATAACCAATCAACAATGCGAAATCAGCCACTTCACGGGGTTCGCCGCTTTCAACCACCAAACCCACACGGGTTCGTTTTCCAGCGCAAATCAAATGATGATGCACAGCAGACACGGCAAGCACGCTTGGAATTGGAATAAAATCGGATGTCACACCCAAATCACTTAAGATCACAATGCTGTAGCCAACATCCACCGCTTGCTCGGCCTTTGCACACAATTCGGCCAATGCCATTTCCAACGACAATGCAGGAGCTTCACCCGGTACAAATAAGGCCTCAAGGGTCAACGATTCAAATTCAGGAAATGGATTGCGACGTATTTTATCGAGATCGCCATCGCATAAAATAGGATGGGGCAATTCAACCAAACGTGCTTGGGAAGGTGTTTCATCGAGCAAATTGCCTTCGCCGCCCAAAGAACTTGCAAGTGACATCACCAATTGCTCGCGAATAGGATCAATCGCAGGATTGGTGACTTGTGCAAACTGTTGCTTAAAATAACGAAACAACGAAACGGGCCGATGGCTCAAAACAGCCAAGGGGATATCCGTCCCCATGCTTCCCACAGGTTCGGCACCGTCTTCGGCCATGGGTTTAATCAGCACTTCGAGATCTTCACGGCTGTAACCAAATACTTTCTGCAAACGTTTGCGATCACGGGGAGATCGACGCGGCACCCGTGACACTTCAGGCAGTTGGGCGAGATCTATTTTGTTGTCGGCGACCCATTGGGCATAGGGTTGCTGGCTTGCCACTTCCATTTTGATTTCATGGTCGCGCAAGATCTTGCCTTGATCCGTATCGACCATCAGCATTTGACCCGGCTTTAAACGACCACACTCCACAATATGGCGTGGATCAAGATCAAGCACTCCAAATTCGCTGGCGGCCACCACAAGGCCTGTATCCATGATCGTATACTTTGCAGGACGTAAACCATTGCGATCGAGAATAGCCCCCACACTGACACCATCCGTAAAAAGGATCGCGGCAGGACCGTCCCATGGCTCTACAAGATCTGCGTGGAAATCATAAAAAGCCCGAAGCTCCGAGGGCATCTCAAGTTCGGCGCCACGCGCTTCGGGGATCAACATCATCATCACATGGGGAAGACTGCGTCCACCGGCGAGTAAAAAATCAACCACGTTGTCGAGTGCAGCCGAATCGCTGCCTCCTGGTCGAATAATACTTTTTAGGTCATGGATATAATCGCCAAACACCGGTTTCGCAAGAGCGCCTTCCCGTGCCAGCATCCAATTGGTATTGCCGCGCAACGTATTGATTTCACCATTGTGGGCAATACGGCGGTAAGGATGCGCACGATCCCATGTGGGAAACGTGTTGGTACTAAAACGCGAATGCACCATAGCCAAACGTGATTTGCATTCGGGGTTTGCCAAATCAGGATAAAATTGGGCGAGACGTTCTGGGAGCATCAAACCCTTGTAAACAATGCTTTTGCAAGAACAACTTACGATGTACAAATCGTTTTTGTGCGCTGTTGTAATTTTCCCAACGCGTTTGCGCACCATAAACAAAACACGCTCAAAAGCATGATGGGGACAACGACGTCCAATGAACAATTGTCTGATCACCGGCATGGTGTCCCTTGCGGTGACGCCCAATATTTCATGATCGCACGGCACAGTACGCCATGCGATCACCTCTTGCCCGAAATGTTTTGCAGCAGCTTCGATATCGCGTTCATGATGGCTACGAATTTCGGGATCTTGGGACAAAAAGATCATGGCCACGCCATAATCGCCAGGTGGAGGAAGTACGATCCCATCACAGGCAAGTGCACGACGATACAGCGTGTGCGGGATCTGCAGAAGAAGGCCACACCCATCGCCCGAACCAGGATCTGCACCTGAAGCCCCACGATGGGACATGCGGCTTAATACATCGAGCGCATTGCGAACGACATCGTGACTGGCAGAGCCCTTGGTATCTGCAACGAAGCCCAAACCGCAGGCTTCATGCTCATGATCGGGATGGTACAAACTTTGGGGCTCGGGAAGGCCATGATACATTGTACATCCTCACAAATTTACCCCATTCTATGGCAGCGGAAGTCAGTCGGGAAGAGGAGATATGTTAACGACGCGTAATGACAACATCAAAGATCTGGGCATCCTGGATCGTCCCAAATATCCCGTCAGGCGAGATATTGGATGCAGGGGGAGGGTTAATCAGCATGCGATGATTACCATTAAAAACACCGGTAAACGGTGCTTCTGGTGTCCCTATGGGCTGAATAGGCCTTCCCGTAAGATCCAGGTTTGCCCCCAAAATAAAATGACGACCGCGTGTCCACGGTTTGCTGGCCAAAAGATTAAACTGTCCTATCGTACAGATCACAAATGGTTTTTCGGAAGTCCCTTGCCCTGATGCGAACACCGGGTCGCCTTGAGGATAAACGCATAGCGGATCACGCAAAACATCAACATCGATATGATTGGCATCTGCCCCTGCATGAGCCGTGATCGCCATGTCGGTATTGGGTACAAGAAAAGTGGTGCCCGGTTTGACGACAGCAATTTGATGGCCTTTGCGAAGTACACGAACGCCCATGGTTAATTTCACAGGAATAGATGCATCAACGGATACGCGCTGACGATACTCCAAAAAATACATCTCATTGAGGCCAGGGATACGCGCATAGAGTGTTGGACTCCCCGTCAAATCAGGCGTCATCAATGGCGCTAACGTGACGGACGCATTGCCGAGAATATCAACGATGCAATCTCGGCATCCTCCAAACCAATCACGACCATTATCAAAATTAATTTTTTTATTCAGATGATAAGAACTGTAAGAAATAAATCCACCCGAACCCAGAGGATCACCGGGATCGCCTACATGATCAAATCCAAAATTGTGACCCATTTCATGAACCATGATATAGCTGGCATGGTGCTTTAGCCAAATCGTATTTCCGTCTGCAATACCTGACCAATTGGTTCCCTTACATATCGCCTGACCTGGTGTTAAAAACATGAAATCTGTGATCTCGTTATCTCCCTGCAATGCATCAAAGCGCACGCCATATTTCACTTCAATTTGCGCTTTTGCCATTTTTGCAAAAGGCGTCAATGTGCATTTTCGATCTGAATTGATAGGAAGATCCACAGCGAAAACGTCAACCCCTAGGTCAAAAATATCATTTTCATAATGCACAGCCCCCCTGGTTACCTTGTCAATATAAGGACGCACTCTTTCCATCTGTGTTGAAATTTTTGCAGCATACAGATCAACATCACCTCCCGTTTCTTCATACTGATAGTCTTGAAATTGGATCACAACCACAAGTTGTCGCCGGATCTCCGGCTTCAAGACAAGCGCACCCGCATGCACGATAAAACTCTGCGAAAGAAATAGAACCAACCACAAATTAAAAATACGCATCGCACACCCCACCATTAAACCACCACATCCCCATTGTAGCCTGGAAAAACGAGTACGCCCTTAAAAGCGGAAACAACTTTCCCTCATAGTGAGCGATAAGTTTGATGTGGCCGCCTGGGGAGTGGAACGATGTCCGTTGTTGGTAAAGTTGGTGTTGCAGACGCATTAATCGCACACACAGCACCACTTGTAGGGAAGATCATAGAATACAAGCTCAAATCCAAAGAGTCCGTTATCGGGGATGGAGATAAAGATTTTCATGAGGGCGGCAGCGATGGAACGCAACTGAGCGGTCCGAGAAACGACAAATTCGAGATCGCGGCACGAAAAGAATGCGGCGATGCGGTCACCGTAAAATTCGCGTTTCAATTCATGCAGAGCGGCAGACAAAATGTGAAGGAAAATAAGAGTTTTGGTGGTTGCTGTGCAAGCGACGTAACACGAACATTCAATCGCAAGATTTTAGGGATACAGATTGAGTCGGTATCTGTCACTCCCTATTCGCAGGACAATTATTCATGGGCCAAGGCTTCAGTTGATTTAGCGAAGACGAAAAGCAATGGGACTGTGACTTGGGCGAGTTGGGTACGGCCGTAATATTAGGCGCTGACGGCGCGATGGGGTACAAGGCGCAGTGCGATGGCTGCAACCCACTTGGGCTGAACTGCATCAAGCGCAATTTCAACGCGATGCTCTTCATTGGCAAGCATTGATTTCGCGGTATCAAAGCGTTCACGTGCTTCATCTGCTGAAACGCCACCATCGATCTCGCGTAAAAAGGAACGTTCAAGATCAGCGTGGCGTTGTTCCATCACAGCCTGCCAACGTTTTCGTGCTTCTGAGATACGTCGCTGAACGTCTGGTTCAGCCAAGCGCAATACTGCATCAAAATTTTTCTCAATGCTCGCACGCCAACGTGCTTGATGGGGCTTGAGTGGCGCTGCATCCATGCGTTCAAGTTGGATTTCGCCATCAAGTGCGATATGTTCATAGGCGGGCGTGCGTTGTCCAGATTCATCGAGGGCAAGAACACGTACATTGCCTGAAAGAAATGGACGGGCATTTTCAGGTACTGACAAAACGTAGGCCCAAATAAATACGGCACCATCTTTTTCTGCACCACGTAGAATAGCAAGGCTTGCCGATGCATCTTGCGATTCTTCCGCCCATTCAAGTGCATGATCCACCAAAGGATGACCAAAGCTAAAAAATTCGACCTCCTCATGATCAAGAGCAAGCGTACGTGAAAATGTCCCTATCACCGCTTCTTTGGGCGCACTGCCAACAGCCGGCGCTCCTTCGGCAGCAATAAGCCCTGGCAAGCCTTTCGGATGCAATTCAATATGATGGGTATCGGCATAGCGTTGAACAAGCGCTTCGGTACGTGCTTCGAGATCTGCCGGGATCGACGAAAGTACAGCCTGTGCGCGTTCCATAGAAAAGCTTGCTGTATCCACAATGGGATCTACCGCGTTTTCAATGCGCTCTCTCGCAGTTTGCACAATATTCTCAGTTTCAGCAGCGAGCGTTCGCCATGCCTCATGCTCCGCATCATCGAGAATTAAATCCGCAATTCGATCGCCCACATACTCCAGCGCATGATCGATACCACCCACAGTGCGCTCTAGAACACCGATGGCTTTATGCATGATATGCACAATACCCGCTTCAAAGCCCCCTTCAAAATAGGGAACCAGCACGCGAACATCGTTGTGTTGTCCCACACGATCGACGCGGCCGATGCGTTGCTCAACCATCGCAGGACGCCACGGCAAATCATACAATACAATATTGCTACAAAACTGGAAGTTGCGTCCTTCACCACCTGCTTCCGTAGAAAGCATCACACGAGGACCTTTGGGATCGCGAAACCATGCGACCTGACGATCTTGATCGCGTGGTGAAAGTCCACGATGAAAAACCGCGACATCAGAACCAAGTGCCACTTCCAATGCGGGCTTAAGCACACGCACGGCAGTCGGACTTTCCACAAACACCAGGAATTTTTCCATCGGCTTTTCACGAAGCGTTTGCGCAAGCCATCGCAATCGCATATCGCCGGTGGGCAATCCTTTGGAACATGTGGGCGCTTGAACAATCGCATCGATATGCGGTGCAAGCTCATCGGCAAGCTCAGGACTGATGGGGCGAAGAATATCATCGAGTGCCTTGGGTGTTGCCCACAAGCCACGCAAAAGTTGCCCAATGAAACGACGGCGTTCGCTTTCATCAGGATGGCCTGCAACCACCGCAGTGAGTACTTCTTCGCCGACTTCAAGCAACAGTGCTTGTTGCTCGCTGGGCTCTATTTTGTGCAACTCGGGCAAGCGTTTCGGCATACCGCCCACAGGACCACGGCGATTGCGCACCACCACTTCGGCCAAACCATGACGCTGGCGCAGCGCTTGAATCACCTGTTGATAGGCAACGTCATCGGATGATTCTGCAACGAATTCTTGAAAAATTTGCGCATCGTGGGCGGTATCCCCAAGGAGATCCAATCCCAACGCGATCATCGATTCATTAAGCACTTTGCCTTGTTGATTTGCCCCTTGCACGGCTTTCGCAAGCAAACGCAACGCTTGGCTTTGTTCTACAACGCGCGCAAATCGTTCTGGGGCATCAAAACGCACAGGATCAAGAAGTCGCAACAACGCGTGATAATTTTCAGGATTAAGCGCCATCGGCGTGGCGGTAAGCAACAGCAGATGTTTGGTGCGCGGCGCCAAGATCTCAGCCAATCTGTAACCGGCTGTACTGCGAACACCATCACCACGATTGAGATGATGGGCCTCATCGATGATCACAAGATCCCATGTACTTTGACGTGCTGCTTCGAGAAGCTTGGGATCGCGCGAAACGCGATCGATCGATGCCACAAGGTGCGGATATGCATCGAATGGTGAAAGATCGGGGAAATCAACAGAGGCATCGTCGAGACGCTCATCATCAAGCAATACAGGAAGCTCATGAACCTTGCGGTACACTTCGCCAAGCCATTGGATACACAGCGTCTCCGGGGCAAGAATCAAAACCCTTTGTGCGCGGTTTTCACGCCGCAAGCCCGCATAGATGAGCAATGCTTCGACGGTTTTACCAAGCCCTACTTCATCGGCCAAAAGCATCCGAACAGGCTCACGTTCAAGCGCGCGGGTCGCAACATCGATTTGATGGGGCAACCACGCCACACGTGCACCGAAAATTCCCGCATACCCTTCACGCGAACCCAAAGAGGCAAGATCGAGCCCCATCAACCGAGCGCGAACTGCTTCAGGATGCACCACATGCAAGCTCGCAAGACGGGCTTTGGCACCTATTTCATATTGCGCACCAACGACCAACTCCGCTTCGAGGTAACGCTCACCATCGGATCCTTCGTAGATCATGACACCGAGATTGTCGTCGATCCCCAATGGACGCACCGTGATCGGGGTCCCTGATTGCGTTTGAACCGATTGTCCGCGATCGATCAGATAGCGTTCAAGGCCATTTTCGGCACTTGTGGTGTAACGCCGTTCTTCTTCAAGACGAGGAAAAATAACCACGATGGTTCGGTCTTCAACGGCCTTGATCGTACCTACGCCCAAGCTTGGATCAGCTGGGCACCAAACGAGTTGTCCTGCTTTGGCAGATGCCTTCGGTGCAGCCATGGTGAGGGGAACCCCTTAAAAAGGGCGCAGCAAGCAGCGCCCCAACATATTATTAATAACGAGGGACGGTGGGATCAATTTCGGTGGACCATGCGTCCACGCCGCCTACCAAATTATTTACATTGCGAAAACCTTGGCGCAGATACGCTTCGGCCATGGCACGACTGCGACCGCCATGATGGCAATGGAAAATAATCGGTACATTTCGATCAAGGGACTCCAAATCTTTTTTGACTTCATCGGTAAGCGGCTTGGCAGCATCGATCGATGCAATTTTCCGTTCGGCTTCAGGACGAACATCGATGAGGTACACATCTTCACCCGCATCAAGCTTTTCTTTGAGCGCTTGCACGGACATCTCTTTCACCGTCGCGGCTTGGTTTGGATTGGTGATACGAAATCCTGAGCCTTGCGAACCCGTCTCAAAATCGATGGAGAGACCTTCAGCACGGCCTGCACTGCTGCGATCGAACACAAAAGTAAGTCCATCAATGATCACGCAAACATCCATGGCAGAGGCTGGCGCAAACACAAGATTATGTTGAAAATCGGGTGTAATTTTGACACGAATACTTGCTGCATCATCGCCATCTTCCATGGCATCTCGGATCACCTTGCATGCCGATGCGCTCACATGAATGGTCGGTGCTGCGACTTCGGCCATTTCTATGCCAAGCTGCTTATGCAACTCGCCCGATGCATACATTTCGTTGACAATATCGCAACCACCCAAAAATGTGCCGTCCACATAGAGCTGCGGGATCGTCGGCCAATTGGAAAACGATTTGATAGCTTCACGCAGCTCAGGATCGGTCAAAATATTCACGGTATGGTATTCGTCCACAAGTTCGTCGAGAACCTCAACCACACGGGCCGAAAATCCGCATTGGGGCATACGGCGTATGCCTTTCATAAAAAGCACTATTTTGTGATCTTCGATGAGTTTTTGGATGCGTTGGTCCGGTGAATTCATAGCCCGATCATATCGCTCTCATCCCATATTGCGCAACACCTACGAAAGCGGCACAGTAAGCCGCCATGATGAACAAATACCTTGTGGCCGCTCTTCTGACCCTCGGGGCATGCAAGCACGCAACCCTCGCGGGGAGCATCGTCGAGGACAACAAAGAAAATCGGGAAATTTATGCCCTGTTGCAAGCATTTCAAACCCACTTTGAGGCACGTGACCTCAAAGGGATCTTGGCGCTGGTTTCTCAAAGATACTATGAAGATATGGGCACCGCTGATCTGAGCGATGACTATGGCTATCCCCAACTTTCCGAGCATGTTTTGCCCAAAACCCTAGAAATGGCATCGGAGCTTCATCTTACATACGAGCTTCATGATATTGTCATACAAGACGGTTGCAAGGAGGCTTTTGCCGATATTCGGTATTCATCGCGGGCACGCCTTGATCTGCCCAGCGGCAAAAAATGGGACCGCCATAAGGATTTTAATCGCATTGAATTTGTTAAAGAAGATGGGGTTTGGAAGATTGTGAGTGGATTGTAGGGATTAGGAGTCCATGGATCCCCGCATTCGCGAGGATGACGGTAATTTACGCCCCAGATTCAAGCGGCAATTCGTCCGCATCTTCCATAATGTGTCTAAAAAATCGACGCGCGCCATGGTCTTGAAGCTCTTCAAAACGTGCAACGTAATGTCGATAATCGCGATAGGGGGTCCCAGGAAGTGTTTCTTTTAATTCATACCGCTCAAAACAGTCCACCGCCCGTGAGACAGCCGCATAACAGCACGCACCAAACAATGCTTCCCGTTCCCCTGGCCCCATCAATCGCAGTTGCAGATAACCACGAACGAGACTTCGCGCCGTTTCGACCACCAAACTGTCGTGCAAAAAACACCATTCAACCAACGCATGGGCAAGATCCATCAACAACGGGCCTGTGCACGCACGCTGAAACCCGCTTACATCTGATAACTCACCCAGCACAAAGCGCACATGGGATGGCGTGAGATCGCCATGCACAATACCACGCGGTAATGTCTCCATGTCGGGATAATTCACCATGTGGTCAGCTAAAAGTCGCAGCAAGGGTACATGACTATCTGACGCTTGAAGCGAACATTGATGAAGCCTCGACACCATGCGTGTTACATCAAAGCCATTGCGGCGGCGACGACGCAAGCGACGACCTGCATGGTGTACCCCCGCCAAGAACCTTCCTATCTGGCGCATGTGAGAGGGGATCACCTCAAAAACGCCTACACGACGTCCGGTAGGATATGCGAACACCGACAATTGTTGACGGGGGCCTACCGGTAAAACAGCGCCTTTTATGCCCGCCTCAAACATTGCCAAAACAGGCAAACCATGGGCGGAGAGGTGGAAAACTAAGGATTCTTCAAAACGCGCATCGCTGAGTGTTCGATCCTGCACAACGCGCAAAAGGTATTTGCCTTGGGTGGTGATCAGCGCCTGTTCGGTGATATCGGTGCGCGTGTCGCAAACATCAACGACGTCGCCCAACTGAAACATCCGCATGTAATGACGAAGTGCATAATCAGGAAGAAGGGATCGTTGTACCATCTAGTTAACAAGTGTAACGCAAAAATGTTCAATCCCCTGAAGTTGGGCCTACGCGAGATGGTAGGACGAGATGCCTTGCATAAGTACATCATAAAACGATACACCCGCCCCCCTATGACAAACATCAAGGCCGGATCAGACATCGATGCCCCATGCGGCCGCTGCAAGTTAGAACTCGCACATGTGGTGGTGGCAGCAGTCGATGGGACAGCAGCCCAAGTGGAATGCAAAACCTGTGGAAGTATCCACAAATACCGTGCCATCAAAAAGGTCGCACATCGCGTTGGGAAACAACCGATCACACGCGAACGTAAAAGTCCCTCAACCTCGGGCAAAAAACGTATAGAAAACAGAGAACTCACGGCTGATCAGATTGCCGGCAATGTGCCCTATTCGCCTACACGTACTTTTATTCATGGACAGATTATTGCCCATGCCATGTTCGGTTATGGTTGCGTTGAACACGTGGCGGACAGCAAAATTGAAGTTTCTTTCCGAGAACAACGACGCATTTTGATTCATAATCGCCCAGCGGCGTGATCTTGTGACAGGCAGACCTTGCCGCTACATTCTGCGTGATCTGTTTCTATAAAATCGCTTATAATAAATAAGTGATAAACCAAGACCAAGAACCATCATCCGACGAACTGGATGGCGAAGAGCAGATCCGAGCCAAAGCTAGCCCCAACGGCCAGCCAGCCAGTCGATTGGCCAAAGCCCGGGCAGATGCTCTTGCGACCTACATGGGCTCGCTGGGCGGCATTCCACTCTTTACTCCTAAGGAAGAAAAGGAAGCTGCCATACATTTGGCCAACTTGCGTTTAAAACTCTGGGAAAGCCTCCTTAAGCTTCCCAAAGCAACTCAGCATTTGTGCGCACTTCTTACCAAAGAAACACCAGCAGAAATTATAAGCCAAAGCAACGACTTGCTGGAACGCTATCAACATGCCCATATCCCCTTGGGCGCAGCACGTATTTCACCTTCACCTAAGCATGCAAAACAGGTCCAAGAATTGGCTCAAGCGTTGTCGTTGTATGATTGCGATCTCATACTCTTAGATAAGATCATCGCAACACTTCATGGCGCGATATGCCGAAATCAAGCATTGCAACCAAGAAGCCTCTTTCGTATCACAAACGATGAGATCGCTGTACTGGAGCAGTTGCGTGGCGAAGCCCTACAAGAACGCAATAAATTTGTACGTGCCAATTTACGTCTTGTGATCAGCGTTGCCCGACATTTTATTCATGTCAACTTGCCACTTATTGATCTCATCCAAGAGGGCAATATGGGACTGATCAAAGCCATCCATCGCTTTGATCATCGACGCGGATTTAGATTTTCAACCTATGCCCATTGGTGGATCAGGCAATCGGTGGAACGTGCTATCGTCAACAAAGGTGCACATATTCGTTTGCCCGTTCATCTGCTTGACGCCCACCGACTCGCCAGTCGCGCAGCAATCAAAGCAGCACAACGTCTAGGACGCACTGCCACCCGTGATGAAATTGCACATGAAGCAAATATCACACCTAAAAAACTCGAAAGCATTTTAAACAGCGTATTGCCTGACACAAAATCACTGGATGACCATTTGGGCCATGACGATCCACGCGCATTGGTCGATCTGGTGCAAGATGACACACCACTATGCGACGAAGCCATGATCCTCGAAAATGGTTTTGAGCACGTCCGCGAATTGCTTGATGTTTTAACGCCGCTTGAGCGCGATATCATCAAACGTCGATTTGGCTTGGGCGATGACAATGACCAAACACTCGAAGAAATTGGAAAAAATTATCATCTCTCACGAGAACGTGTACGACAAATTCAAACGCAGACACTCGCTAAATTGCGACGGTTGTATCAGCACAAATATGCGGATGAAGATTCGAGACGGGGTCAGTAGTCTCGAATTAACGAAGGTACATGGGCATATCGAGCACCGACCGAATCATCGGTTTATAATTTTCTGCATCGTAAAACTTATCAATTTCTACACGCTTCAATCCCTGGCTTAAAATAGACAAAGGCGCATTCCCGTAGCGTCCATCTTTAAGACGAACCAATTGGCCAAACTGTTTTTTGTTTGCCAATTCAAACGCGAGATTTGCAAAATTAAATGTAACCATCACATCCAAAGGATCAGGTCGGCCTGAACGGACCAAATAACCCAAGTTTTGATAAATCACACCAATGCCTGTTTTGGCTTTGAGCTGATCACCCAACCACTGACCCACACCGCCCAATTTTTTATGGCCATAGGCATCGGCTTCTCCATACTCCATCACGCCCCCCCCTTTCGGCACAGCGCCTTCGGAAATGGTCACCATCGCATAGCGCGATGGATTGGCATTGCGATCGCTGACAAGCAATGCAGCCAAATGATCGACATTGAAAGGCACTTCGGCGATGACACTGCGTTCACAGCTTGCAAGATAAGCGGGTATTAAAGCCGTTTCACCGCTGTTGCGGCCCATGCATTCAATGACTGCGATACGTTCGTGGGATCCAGTGCACGTTCGCAATTGGTGAATATACTCCACACTGCGCGCAACACATGTGGCAAATCCCAAGCAATAGTCGGTGCCATGCACATCGTTGTCCATGGTTTTGGGGATACCCACCACATGAAAACCTTCGTTGTACAAACGCTCACCGTAGCTCAACGTGTCGTCACCACCGATGGGGAACAACGCATCGACACCAAGCGCCTCTAAATTATGCAACACGTGGGCGGTTGCATCAAACGTATCTTTGTCGGTACGTTTTTTTATCAGCGTTGAGTCTTGCAGAAATTTAGGAAGAGATTTGCTTGAGACGTTGCTCGGATTGGTGCGCGAACTGTGCAAAAATGTTCCGCCAAAACGATCAATGGTACGAACGACATTGCGATCCAAGGGAAGGATAAAACGCGAACGACTTTCGGGATCATCAAGATGGAGATCAAGCAAACCTTGCCAGCCATTGCGGATCCCAATCACCTCCCATCCCGCATCCAATGCAAGCATGGTTAACTGTTTGATTGCCGAATTAAGACCAGGAACGTCGCCACCACCTGTGAGTACTGCTATGCGCATGGGGGCGTATTACGCGAAGTAGAGGTTAGGCCGCAAGCTGGGCGAGGATTGAGGCATTTTCCAATGTCGATGTGTCTTGGGCGATGACTTCACCCGCTGCAAGAGAACGCAGCAAACGCCGCATGATTTTGCCTGAACGGGTTTTAGGGAGATTGTCGCCATAACGGATTTCTGCGGGACGCGCCAATGCGCCGATTTGTTCGGTAACCCATGCGCGCAACTCAATCGTAAGTTTTGTGGCAGCATCCCCTTCTGGACGTGCCCCTTTGGGAACCACAAAGGCAACCACCGCTTCACCGGTCAGTGCATCAGGACGCCCCACCACAGCAGCTTCAGCAATATTGGGATGGGCGCACAGGGCCGATTCGATTTCCATACTGCCAAGGCGATGGCCCGACACTTTGATCACGTCGTCATTGCGACCCAAGATCCAAAAATACCCCTCGGCATCGCGATGGGCCGAATCACCGGCCACATAATAGCGATTGTTAAATTTATTCCAGTACGTTTCTTGGTAGCGTGCATCATCACCGTAGATCGTGCGCGCCATGCTCGGCCACGGACGCTTAATAACAAGGTATCCACCCTCCTCCGGCGATTGTATCCTTTCGCCTTCCTCATCAACAACATCGGCATCAATGCCTGGCAAAGGAAATGTACACGAACCCGGTTTTGTAACCACTGCCCCGGGAATGGGTGACATCATGATCGATCCGGTTTCTGTTTGCCACCAGGTATCGACGATAGGGCAACGCGCGCCACCAATCACACGGTGATACCACATCCATGCTTCGGGATTGATGGGCTCCCCCACCGATCCCAACAAACGCAATTTGGAAAGATCGTATTTTGCTGGAATGTCATCGCCCAACCGCATCAACGCGCGGATGGCCGTAGGCGCTGTGTAAAAAATGGTCACACCGTGTTTCTCACATATTTCCCAAAAACGGCCCCCATGGGGTTCTGTAGGCGCACCCTCGTACATAAGAATCGTTGCGCCTGCAGCAAGCGGGCCGTAAGCCACATAACTGTGACCTGTGATCCAACCCACATCGGCGGTGCACCAAAACACATCACTCGCTTGCAAATCGAACACCCATTTGCTCGTAAGCAATGCGCCAAGAAGGTATCCACCGCTTGCATGAACAATGCCTTTGGGACGCCCTGTAGAGCCCGAAGTGTACAATAAAAATAATGGATGTTCGGCATCGACCCACGCAGGATCGCAGGTGTCTTTCACGTTGGCCACAAGATCATGCCACCACACATCGCGTTTATCGTCCATGGCAATGCCGTGATCTGTACGCTTCAAAACAACAACGTTTCGTACACTTTTGCAGCCGGTGCTTAAGGCTTTGTCCACAAAAGATTTGAGTTCGATAATTTTTCCGCCACGATGGCCGCCATCGGCAGTGATCACAAAACGTGCATTTGCATCTTCGATGCGACTTTTGAGTGATTCAGCAGAAAATCCACCAAAGACAACAGAATGCAACGCACCAATACGCGCACAGGCCTGCATGGCGATCACCGCTTCGGGCACATTGGGCATCAGTAAAATAATGCGATCGCCTTTGCGCGCACCCAGTTTGCGCAAACCATTGGCCAATCGGCATACTTCGCGATGCAATGATGCATAGGTGAACACCCGCACATCACCCTTTTCGCCTTCTGCGATAATGGCTGTTTTTTGGCCACGACGTGCAAGATGGCGATCCAAACAATTCACGCTGACATTGAGTTCACCGCCTTCAAACCACGTATAACGCGGCGCACGACTTGAATCGAGCACTTGTGGAAAGGGCTTATGCCAATCGATTTCTTCCTGGGCCAAGCGTCCCCAAAAACCTTCGGGATCGCGATCCGCTTCTTCGCGAAGTGATGTCAAACGATCGGGGGTGATGCGCGCGTGATCAACAAAGGCTTGGGGTGGATGAAATGTTCGCGTTTCATGAAGCACAGATCCAATCGTATCGTTTGTCATGGGGTCCCCTTGTTAAGCGTTATCCCGATCATAGGTTCCCGCCTGCGCGGGAATGACAGGGGATCCAGAAATAGATGTTTGGGCAACAAATGCCCTGGATCCCCGCCTTCGCGGGGTTGACGATTCTAAGGCAACGTCACCATGCCTGCAACTGGCGATGTATCGTAGGTACACCCGTTAGAAGCCGCAGCGGCTCCCGCTGTTGTGCATCCATTGACTCCCTCACATGGGTCAATGACTTCGATACACGCATCGATTACCGTCGAATTACAATCGCTCAAGTCACTAGTGCTACCCACTTTTCCGCGGCCAATGGACGCACCACCCGCGCCTGCGCCACCGCAACCACCTTTGCCACCCGCATGGCCTGCACCGCCATTGCCACCCGAACTCGCCCCCGTCCCATTGCCCTCTGCGCCTGGTGAACCCGTAATACCCGAACCACCTGCACCACCCGAACCACCACGGCCACCTTGACCGCCTGTGCCACGAGTAATGTTTAGTTTTTCTTTGATTTGAATCCTTGAACCCGTGTTGACACGCATCAATCCAATGGATGGGCCACCCGCGTAACCTAAAGAGCCCGCGCCACCACCGCTACCCCCTGCACCACCACTGCCGCCTTTGCCATTATTTAAAGTACTTCCCCCCGGCGAACAGCCACCACCACCGCCGCCGCCGCCATCGCCTTGCGCACCCACTGCGCCATTTGCAGCAATGCTTGTTGCGCTCCAAAGACCAGTCGTCGTATTCACAAAGCCTGTGTCAGCATCATCATGGGTTCCGTTGGATCCTCCAGAATTAGGGCAGCTACCATCGCCTCCATCACCGCCTGCAACGGATCCTATACACGATCCCGCTGTACCGCCCGCACTACCAGTACAAGAAGAATCGCCTTTCGTTCCTGCTGTACCTGCTGTGAGTGCATTTCCGCCCGCCCCGCCAGCAAAACCACCGCCCGTCGAACCTGCAGTGCCGTTGCTTCCTGAAGCCCCATTGCCCCCATTGCCCGCAACAAGCGTTACCCCATCAAGCACCACGGGTGCCCCAGGGTTTAAAATAAGCATGGCCATGGATGCATGCCCTGCGCTTGCACTCCCATCACCTGCATTGCCTGAGGTGATGGAAACGTTTTTTAATTCGACCCGCGCTTTGGTATTGCGAATGATGGCGCCGAAGGCGTCTCTGTTCAAAGCTGCATTGGTTCCAGAAAATTTGATATTGCGAATAATCACATCTTCAAAAAGAGTGGCCCCATCGATGAGTAATATAGCATCGGCAACGCTAGGTGTGACAGTAAGAGTCGCAGTCCCCACATTAGGACCTTCAATCACAACACCACGGGGGATTTTAATCGTGGCCGATTCGGTGTAGCTGCCTGCCGCCACACTTATCAAAATAGAATTGCCACAAGAAGGGTTCAAGTCGTCAAGCGCGGTATCAAGGGCATAACCAAGCGTTTTGCATGGTGTATTAGAATTCCCACAGTTTGGAGCGTTATTGCCTGAAGAATACGAAACAAAAAGAGAAGATACCGTGGGTGCCGCGTAACATGAACAAATAGTATCACATACAGAGCCATGCGATGCATTCCCACATAAGCACGTCAATCCACCTGCATCATCGCAACTTGTAGAACATCGAACGCCCGCAGGAAAATCATCTTCAACACACTTACCACACGATCCACATCCACCAGAGCAGTTGCACGAAGCACCTGCAGATACAGAGCTGCATGCTGCACTATGATTTGCATTGCATCGCCAATTGCCCAAACAATCATCATTACCGCATGCGCTATTGTAAGTACTTCCTGCATTAACACACTCGTTGTTGCAGCAGTATGAATTTCCTGTGCAGAAATCATCATTGCCGTCAACGACATTATTGCATTGCCCTACGAGTCCATCTTTCCCACAATCTTTGCACTCACCATCACAAATAGAATCACAGCAAACTTTTCCTTTTGTATTGGTTGCAACACAATGGGCACTTGTGCATTGATCATTCGTCTCACATGCAACACTATTCGCACGTTGACACGCATCGGATCCTGTTATGCCACGGCATGCCCCATCAGGACATTCATTCAATGGGTCGGTTCCCGCTGTGATGGGCTCCCATAGGGGTGCGGTGGTTCCTGCGCATGTACTTGTTTGAAGTATGGCGCATTTTGGACGCGCCGGTGTAGCAATCATACCGCTGACATCCGCATTCGTACACGCATCAATTTCACTCAAGCACACACCCGAACCATTGCACTGCGCGAGCGTCGTTGGCGGCACAGATTTGCGACATTCATAATCACTTACTTTTTTATAATAGGCACTGCAGGTGTGATTGCATACAAGATCAGCATCAGAACCGCTGCAATTGGGAGTGCCACTCACTGATTTACTTGGCGTTCCTATGTTACAGCGACAATCATCATCCACACCCACATTCTCTTGTATAGATGCACACAATTCGACCGATGCAGTCGATGTTCCAGAACCGAAACAACGATTGTTCGGCAATGGCGGACGAATAGAACTCTTGGTATCATCACAATCCACGTAGAGATTGTTGGTGCCCGATTTACTCACACAGTTTGATCCGCAACTCGTGAAACCATCATTGTCTTTGTCAAAATCTTCGTCGAGAGTTGCATCACAATCTTCATTGCGACCATCGCACGCATTTTCGACCGCCCCCACAGGTAACACTTCGCCGGCACAAGGCCCCCAAACATAAGAACGACCTTCTTGTGTGCAAAGCTGTGTTCCCGCTTTGCATGTTGATATTGAAAAATTATAAGAGTTCTGAATACTTGTCGTAATCGCATTGCCTGACAAGCCACGAAAACACGCGCGACTCGTTCCCGTGCATGGGAGACCATCGTCGGCCACACCATCGCAATCTTCATCAAGCTCATTGTTGATTTCTGCAGCAGGCAATACGCCGCCTTCGCACGTAGTACCCCATACTCCGTCAACGCAGGTAATATGCCCCATAGCACAAAGGCCCATACCCGGTATGGGTGCACCTGTTCCGCTCACTGCAATAGGAGAACATGGCATCGTTGCGCCTGTCGTGCAGCCTGCGCATCCCATTTCTTTGGCAGGGATTCCGCTGCAATCGTCATCAACCGTTGTCGTTGTACAATTTTCATTGCGAAATGGATTAATCAAAGCATTGGACTCTTTGCAATCACAGGTAGGGCCACCTGCACACGGCAAAAAGCCATCACCATCGACATCTTTTGCAAGATGATCTGTCGTAAGCCTCAGCGACACATCGCTTATGCCCGCATCTAAAAATGTAATTACCGAAGCACCGGATGCAATATTGGTATTGTTCTTGTTTCCTGCGACACGCAGCAAAAATCCGTCTTTGACCAAATCTGTTTTTTGAATAAGCAAAACCAACGGAACATTTTTAATATCGCGATCAATCACCGGCTCTGACAGCGACGTTTCAGCGCCGGCACGATTACGCGCACGCAACACAATCGTATCCAGATCAACATCGCTCGTGATCGTCACACGAACACCGTCAGGAAGCGTCGGCTCCGAGGAGCCCTTGCAGCCTACAAGACCTAACAGCAATAAACCGCAATACAATCGTTTCGTCATCGCAGGCCTATATTAGTCGCCTAAGGCATGTGCAGGCCATTTTCAGGTGCTTAATCCTTTACGGGGGCGGCAGGTACGTCCCATCGTTTGGCGCTGGCGTTGAAGGACAGCCATTTGCGATCACTGCAGCAGCACCTGCAGCACCTTGGGTTGTGGCAACGCATCCATTTTGAATTTGGCCACCACAAAAAGTGAGAGAAGCTCTAAGGCCTTCCGTGCCCCCTACTGGCAAAGAGACACCCCCAGCCCCTGCACCGCCGCAGCCACCCTTGGAATCTTGATGAGCAGCACTGCCTGCCCCTCCCAAGCCTCCGCTGCCGCCTTGACCACCTCGACCGCTCGTAACCTTGAGCTGACCCACAAATTCAAGATTCACGATGATGACTGGAGTGGTCTCGGTCGTATAATTCCCAAAATAAAGAAGTCCCGAAGACAAACCTCCAGCATAGCCACCCTCGCCACCGGCACCTGCGCCAGTACCGTCTTGAACAAACCCATCATCCCCAAATGCGCCCATGCTCACAGAAGAAGCGCTCCAGAACCCTGTTGTATTATTCAAGGAACCAGGGCTGGCAACACCATGATTACCCATATCTCCTGCATGATCATTCTCATGTGAAGAACCTGAATTCTCGGTCGCATTGGCACCTTGGGCCCCATCAGAACCCTTGCCTGCATTGCCTGCAACAAGCGTTACGTTATCAAGCACAACTGAATTCACTGGCTTTAAAACCCACATTCCTATGGATGCATGGCCTTCACGTCCAACGCCATCCCCTGCATTGCCTGCGGTGATCGAAACATTCTTGAGCTCGACACGCGCTGCGGTGTTACGAATGATGGCACCGAAGGTGTCACGCTTAACAAGCATACAAGAATCCGTTATGGTGGGGTCGCAATTTCTTCCAACAAAATGAATATTGCGAATGACCACTTCTCCAGAAACAATGCTCCCATCGATGAGCAACGCTGTCTCTTGGACCGTTGGCGTAATAGTTATGGTAACAATACCCACACCTTCAATCGTCACACCGCGTGGAATTTGAATGGTTTGTGTTTCGGTATAATCCCCAGACGCCACGCGGATCAACGAAGGTCCACCACACGCGGTCTTCAATCGTGTGAGAGCATGGCCAAGGGTTCTACATTCATTATTGGAATATCCACATAAATCATTGTCAACAGCCGTATTCGATGTTGACACTTCAATCACGTCGATAAAATCACAAACAGCAGCACCCGACGTATTGCACAGCTGATAACCGGCACAATTGTTGCTGTCATGGCATTCGCTGCTGTACGAACCTCCTGCTGACACACATAAATTTTTGCAGCAATATCCGATGTCACAATCCTTATCGAAACCTTCAGTAATGGGTGTACATGTTCCTGTTCCACAATCTTGGCACTGATTGTCGTTACAGGTGGTGTCGCAGCATATTTTTCCTGCACCATTGGTCGTAACACAATGTCCCTTGATGCATTGCATATCCATATCACACGGTGAACCTTGGGCGAGCTGACAAGAACCTTCACCCATCGCACCACCTTGACACGGGAGATCAACAACAGAACAATCGGCAACACCATTCAGCACAGGATTATCGTTACGGTCCACCGGAACCCATGTAGGCGCTGTTTGGCCTGTACATGTGTCAGTATCAAGCTCAGAACATATTTCACGCGTCGCAATAATCGCACCACTGATATTCGAATTTATACATGCATCAACTTCGCTCAAACATTCGCCAGAATTCTGGCATGCCTCAGTAGGCGTCAATGCAACTGCATGATGGCATTGATACGAGCCTTCGTTAATAAAATATTCGCTACAATCGTAATTATCGCATACGCGACTGGACTGTGACACGCCATTGAAGGTGTCAGTTTTACAATCATCATCAAACAGCGTCGTGCACAATTCGACAGAGGCTTCATCAATCCCCGCGCCAAAACAACGATGCGTTGGTTCGGGAGGACGAGCAGCACTGTTGTCATCATCACAATCTACATAATCATCTTTCATACCGCTATTGGCATTGCAATCAGATCCACATGACGTAAATCCATCATGATCTTGATCAAAATCTTCGTCGAGAGATGCATCACAATCTTCATTCTTTCCGTCACATGCATTCTCTGTTGAGCCAACAGGCAACACTTCGCCGACACAAGGCCCCCAAACAGAAGAACGACCTTCTTGTGTGCAAAGCTGTGTTCCTGTTTTGCATGTCGATGTTAAAAAATGATAAGAGTTCTGAATATCTTGCGTAATCGCATTTCCGGAAAGACCACGAAAACACGCACGACTCGTTCCCGTACATGGGAGCCCATTGTCAGCCACACCGTCGCAATCCTCATCAAGCTCATTGTCCACTTCAGCAATAGGCAATAAACCACCTTCGCACGTGGTTCCCCATACTCCATTCACGCAGGTGATGTGCCCCAACGTACAATGGCCCATTCCTGGTATCGCTCCCTGCGAAGCAATGGGAGAACACGGCTTCGTTTCGCCCGTTGTGCAACCTCCGCATCCCATCTCTGCAATCGGCGTTCCGCTACAATCGTCATCAACCGTTGTTGTTGTACAATCTTCAATGCGAAACGGATTGGTCGACGCAATCGCATCGTCACAATCGCACGTAGCCCCACCAGCACATGGCAAAAATCCATCACCATCTTTGTCTTTGTTTAAATAATTGGCTGTAAGTTTAAGCGATACATCGCTTATGCCTGTATCTAAAAAAGTGATCACCGAAGCGCCGGATGCAATGGTAGCACTGTTCTTGTTTCCTGCGACACGCAGTAAAAAACCGTTTTTGACCAAATCTGTTTTTTGAATAAGTAAAACCAACGGAACATTTTTGATATCACGATCAGTCACAGGTTCTGAAAGCATCGTTTCAGTACCCGCACGATTTCGTGCGCGCAACACAATCGTATCCAGATCAACATCGCTCGTAATCGTCACACGAACACCTTCGGGAAGCGTCTGCTCAGACGATTTTTTGCATGCGCCAAGGCCGAGCAATAACAAACATACCCATCCGCACAGTCGATTATTTATCATCGCAGGACCTATATTAGTCGCGAAAGTCGCATGCAGGCCACTTTCAGGTGTTTGCACCCACGTATAAGGCAGTGTTAGCAAACACGTTTCAGGGGGAATATCACGTGTTACCACAGAACAATCATGGGCCTATTATTTGGGTTGAAGGACTCATCGGTGCCGGAAAATCCACACTCACGCGGCGATTGGCACAAGAACTTCATTTGCGAGGAATTTATGAACCCGTAGAAACCAATCCCTATCTCGACGTATTTTATCGTGAACCAAAACGGTGGGCTTTCGCCATGCAAATTGAATTGCTGATGCGACGCTACGCCATGCAACAACAGGCCGCTTGGGAATCGGTCACCATGGGTGGATACAATGGTGCCATTCTCGATCGCGGTCTTCCGGGCGACCGTGTCTTTTGCAAGCTTCATCGTCTGGCAGGCAATGTGAGCGATATGGAATGGCAAACCTATGAACGTGCCTACAACATCATGACCTGCGCCTTGGTCCCCCCCTCTCTGCTCGTTTTTCTTGATGTTGAACCTGATGTCGCCATGGCACGTGTGCGCGCACGCAATCGTACCGTGGAAAATGATCTTCCTATGAAATATATGGAAGATCTGTACCGTGGCTATCTCGATTTATTAAGCGAAATTCATTCCGGGCGTCACACATGGTCACGCGGTATGGAAATAATACGTGTTCCATGGAATACAGACCATTTGCCGGTTCAGCATCTTATCGACACACTACGCGATAAATTCAATCTGCATTCAGCGCCCACCAGCACTGTTTAATGCCGCAAAAAATCCTGCAGGATCATCCGGTGGGGCAAGACGATGAGGCCATTCTGGAAATGCAGGAAGATCCGCAAGCCTTGGATTGTTTTCTGTCGGCGAAATTTTCTCACCCATTCTCCATTCTTGAGTTTCGACCAACGTTCCATCAGAATGCCATACCATCCACGTACCGTGGCGTATGCCTTTTACCAAGCTTCCATGCATAAAACGTACACCATTGGGATGCCAAAATTGCCAATCTCCTTCGCGCGTGCCTTTAAAAAATTGGCCTTCCATAGATCGACCACCCGTTGCATGCCATGCGATGCCAAGTCCGTGCTCTTTACCATCTACGTAAGAAATTTGTGTTGATTTAGGACAGCTTAACCACGTGACCTCTTCTTTGCCATCCACCGTTTTTGTTTCGTAGGCTTTTTCACCATTTTCGTACCACAAGGTCACCACATCAAATTCATGATCCACATAACGGATAGGAATATGATCGAAGCATGAGATCTCTTCGCCCTCCTGCCTACCGGCAACATAAGCTGTTACGGTACGCAAGGCACCTGATGGGTACCAACGCTTAAGCACCCCTTCTAAATGTCCATGAACATAGACGCCACTCAACGAAGGAACGCGATTGGGGTACCATAGCGTAAACGGCCCATGATGTTCTTTAACCTCACTATCGCACCACACAGCCCTACGAGCCCGGCCTTGAAGCTGCATCCCTTCTGAGCAAGGTATGGAAGCCGTCCACCACGGATCGATACTGGCGGCTGATAAGTCAGGGACCTTAATCGAAACGATCAGCGAAAAGAGTAACGCAATATTCATAGGATCCCCCTAACGAGGTTATTGTTGTTCGAATCCTGACATGGCGTTTATCGTACCAAGAGACATCCAGATCTGCACATTTTTGCTGATATCTCCCAAGATCTTTTCTCGCTTATTTTCTTGCTACAACGGCAAAAAGTCCGGGAAACATGACATATCCAAGTAGAATGGTAGGAGGGCTAGAGCAATTAAATGGGGAAGATCCAATGGCAACACCACCTCCGAGTGGAGATCGTTTTTTTACGCCTATACCAACGAGTAACGATCTCCCTACAGATCAAAATGCAAAAGTACAAAATAAGTATGAATCTGGAATAGCAGCGCACGAACGGCCGATGGCTCCTCCATTACCCAAGCCACTGGCCCATGTTCCCAATCTTCAGCCCATGCAACCCCCATCCCAACATTCTACTGTACACGAAACGACCAGAACGCTACCAGCAGTTCCTGCAAATATATTGCCCTTAGGTTCAGAGAACCCAATCACAGGTATACTGGACTCGAAAAGGAGTATCACCGAAAAACAAAGCGAAATTTGTCGACATTACGAAATCAAAACAGACAACAAAAATACCCGTGCAGTTCTCGCAGAAATACTTGCCGCTTTAAATCCGCCAAATACTGCATCTCTCCATGATATCCTTACCTCAAAATCCTATCTGGCAATGATGAGCAAAGAATATGATGGGACAGAACAACGTGCACGCCATATAGATTTCGCCATCGATATCACCCGCTATATTCGAGATGAAATAGCCTCATCCACTGCTGAGGCACCACGAGAACATTTACCGACACAAGCGGCCCCACTCCAACATGAAGGTGCTGCAACAGTAACACCACAGCACCGGGCGTATGTGCTTGAAGCCATCGCGGGACAAACACCTCCTGGTCCCCTCCGCGACGCCCTCAGTCTACGATACAAAAATATGACGGGTGAATCTTTGCCATCATCCAAGCCAATGGCACCTTCCACACCCGTTCTCATGGGAGACGTAGATGAGGAGGAAGAACGTCCAGACTCTCGTGGCGCAGCCGCTGGACAAAGCATCGGAGATGCAAAATACAAAGTAATCATAGAAGCTACCATTGGTGAAAAGCCAAAGAAGGACCAGCTGACTTCAAAAGAATTTAAAGCATTGGTCACCGCGTTAAGAGGCGCCAAAACGGGTGTTGCTGCCAACACCCTTGTCACTGCATATGTTCACGCGCATCAAGCCCATGAAAAAATAATCGCCGTAGCAATACTTATGGCTGCAAATCCTGGAATATCGGAAAAAGAAGCGTTTGAGCATGTGAATGCTCTCACGCAATCACAATTAGAAAGCAAAGCTGTCGGACATGGTCTACACCGTGTCAACGAAACATTGAATATTAAACATCGTTATCACAATCAATCGGATCAACCCTTTGTTAACTGCTATAGCCATTCGCCACATGCAAAAAATGTTTTTTCAGGAACAAGTGAAGCGACAGGAAAACATGGTTCATTGTCTCTGGGATACGTCCGCCATGCCTCACCCTACCATGAAAATCAAAGCGTTGCGTATCAACGCATTTTGGAACAGGTACAAACCGCCTATGATGTTCACTTAAGTCGCGGCGGTGTTCCTGGTCATTTTAAGATTGCGTCCATCGATCTCATGTCGAGCGTTCTTGTGGGTGGAAAAAAAGACGATGGGTCTAAAATTCTTCAACAACGCATGCTACTCCAAAAAATAGCCCGTGAGGGATTTATACATACCGATGGAACTTCCGTGAAAGTGACCGTTCGCAGCTATAATTTCCCAGTCAATGCTGGGGCAACAACACCTGTTCTAAAAAGTGTCATGCGGGTGGTGAGCAAGTATGAAAAAGAAAACGGTACAAATATTGGTGAATTACTTGAAGAAGCGCTTCCCCGAAACGTTCAACATTTGGGCGAAGTCGAGCAAAAAGCCATTGCCGCATTGAGAGCACAAATACAAAAAACGCCCACAGTAGAACCCCTTGCATCGGATCCCTATGCCTTGCCTGCACGCGTAGCGTTGTTGGAATCACTTCTTTCCGGCGTACCCATGTTTAATTGCAAGAGCGGCAAAGACAGAACAAGCCAATTGGCCACAGAAATACAATTCGCAGAATGGCATTTTGCGCAGTATGGTGATTTCCCAACACCTGGGGCGCCCCTAAAACCAGCGGATCAAGCCATGCTTCGTCAGATCGCCCTTACAAATGGAAACAGCGAAATTCAAGAACGCAACGTGGGCGTACCCGGTTCTAAGACCGGCGGACAAGTCGATGATCACATGTTCTCGCCAGGATTGCAGGCATTGTGCACATGGGCAGCAAAGGATACGTCGAGGGCTGAACAGTTGCATGAGCCATTGACAACAAAAGTTCTCGTAGCACTTACAATAGGCAATCCTGAATTGAAAAAATTGTCTGATGAAATCCGATCAGCCGCAAGTCCAAAAACAGTGAGCGACTTTGATGTGGCTTCTGAGATAGCGTCCACTCTCATTGGCTTGCAAAAAGAGTTTCCGAACGTTTCATTTGGAGAAATGAACAATCGCTGGAAATTGCTTTATTATGGCGGCTCAAGCACCGTCGGAGATTAAAATCAAACAACCTTAGCATGGACTTAATAGTAAACATTGAAATACCTCCCCTGGGCATTGAGACAAAGCACGCTGTATACGTTGTTGGGGGACTTTGACGTGCTTCTGCGTTAAAATGCTTGGCGTTTTCTCCTGGATTTGGGTGGTGGGCTGGGCCCCCCGTTACCATGCGCGAGTTGTGGGACTTTGCGGACACAACCCCCCCGCAATCCCTGCAATCTGGGCATGGAATTCGACCTTTTTCTGAATATTTATTCAAAACCTATCGACTACGGACGGGCAATACTCAACATAATCACTTTGTTTTCATGAAAATTCACGACGGTGTGGATACACTTCTGGGAATCTTCGTCGCTTCAAGGTGGAATTTTCATGGCCTCACAACTTGCTCCCATCACAGCCCAACCGTGGTACACGCAACTCTACACCATTGCAAATCGCATGGACCTCACCACCGATGACGGCAAACTGTGCACACAGGTGTATCGCGATGTAAAAACGCTTGCGCCCATCAAAACACAAACCACCATCCCTGATCGCGCCACAACAGATCTTCTCAACGCATTCCAAACAGCCAGCGACAAGCCTATCGAAGATACACTTGACAACGTCATGAAACACTTGCCTTCTACATTGACCCTCTTGGACATCAATCTCACAGCCCCCCTCGTCCAAGGCAGCTTTTCGAAAGCAACCGGTTATACCTATTGGGCCTATCAATGTCTTGGATATGAGAACGGTCGCCCCATGTGTCCATTTGAAAGAACACCGCTGTATGTCGAGACCCAAAAAGGTTTTCTTTTGTGGAAATCCACCGAAATCACCGTTGAACTGCTACCCAATCAAACCTTCGATTCACTTTTTAAAGCCGCATTTCCCAAAGCATTTGAAGAAGCAGCTGTAGCATTTGAAGCAAGCAAAGGGGAACGCAAAGGGCACATTCAAGTCGATCGTCAGCTTGAAGCTGTACGATCCAATACCGCCTTCATCGAACGCATCAACCAACGCGATGCCATACGCGAAAAATACGATGGTGATGAATACGCGAGCCATGAAATGGAACACATGCGCAGAGCAAACAGGTGGGAATTCATGGGATCCGACAACTTGATCTAGACCCGTTTACGCCTGCAGAGACCTAGTTTTGGCGCAGGTTTTTTGTTTTTATCAAGGAACGAAAATGGGCCAAATGCTTATAGAGTGCTGATATTGACCCAGGAATTGCCCCACAAGGGGGGTCGGCTCAGGCGAACTTAAACGAACGCCTTGGGATGCGCTTTTTTCGCAAAGTGGCGTCAATTCAATGTGGTTTGAACTTGGGTGAACTGCTTTGAATAATGACATGGTGCCGAGAGCGGGACTCGAACCCGCACGCCCTTACGGACAAGGGATTTTAAGTCCCTAGCGTCTACCGTTCCGCCATCCCGGCATCACATTAGCTGGCGCTTCGCTGTTCCCAGAACGGCGGTGCCGTATAGGGAGATACACCATCTGTGCCGACGGCGGAAGCATGTTCTAAAGGCAAAAGTCGTTTCTTGGAAACAGTTGCTTTGCCTTCGGGGATCGATGGTTGCGAAACGGTCACAAGTGCGGGACGCCTAGGAGATTCATGCACCGCATGTACAGGAAGAGTAGGCATATCGGTCATCTTCTGTGTCTGATGATCAATCTCAGAAATCGCTTTCTCAATAAGTTCGGCAACCCAGTCACTCATACGCAAGCCATGGTTTTGACAATGCTCTTTGGCGAGTGCGTGTGCTTCATCATCAAGGTGGACTACTTTTGACATAAGACGCATCCTCCATCATATCTCCCCACCATTGCTCCACTCAATCCGGCATGTATGCCAATGATTGTTAATGGACGATTAAAACATACCAATTCTCATTGGCACCTGACAATGCGGATCGACTCTCAAGAAAAAATAACAAAAAATGACATTCTCTTGACGCGCTGCATGGAACCGTGGCGTGATAGGCCCGCATGAAACGACTCCGCGAACTCGAAACGCATGCCACGGCTGCCTGCGCAGACGTGGGGTTGATCGGTCGCGATCTTGTTGCATCTGTAGTGCCTCATATCGTCAGTGGTTTGCTCCTACGCAGGGGCTCAGACATTGTTCACATTCAAGGCGATGTGGGATCAGGAAAAACACGCCTCGCCCATGCATGCCATCGCGCCATGGTACGAACTTTTGGTGAGCCACGAACTGTTATTGATGCCATTGAACAAAAAGCGCATGACAACGGTACAGGGCTTCTTTTTGATCATGTCACAGAACTTGAATCAATCCATCAGCATCGCGTGATCACGGCACTTGATGCATTTGAGCGTCATACCGCCGAAACTCCATCAAACGCAGCCTTGTGTTTGCTCACATCCTCGGTACCCGAGCACGGTGAGCCTTGCAAAATAACGGGAAGGGCGGCCGCGCACATCGTGATCCCGCCTCTCCATGAACGCAGCAACGACGCTGCAAGCATCGCCCAACACATTGCCATGGAAACCGCGCAGCATATCGCCACCCAGGATTTTGCGGGGCTCACACGTCAAGCACAACAAGATGTCGTTGCCGCGGTAACACAAGCCAAAGTCACCAACGTACGAACATTGCGTACGGCAATCCGTGAAGCCATGTTTCAACGCGAAGCGACGGGTGCTGCTTCCGATGTTCTTGATAGCATGGCCTTGATGCCCACACTTGAACGTCACTTTGCATTCAATGAGACAAGCCGCCATGTCCATGAATTGCATGCGCTGCGCGGGCCCCATTCACCCACCGAACACATGCAATCGGTGGCCACACTGCACGACATTCCAGCCGAGGCATTGGAAGAACTGTGTCATGGGGTTCAAGGCATTATCAACGGGATGGACGAACCCTCGCGTTCCTACAAAAATATTGTTGAACGAACCAATCGCATGTCAAAGATTGCTTTGTGGTTGCTGAGTGGTGCACAAACACAAGCCCAATTTCGACGATTTTTTGGTTCCACAGGCGTCACCATGCCACCCAAAAGTGTCGCCCATCAAATTTACCACGAAGTGTTTCCGGAGCAGCGCGCACCATGACAACCTCCGGATCCATGGTTATTCAAACAGAGGCCGGTTACGATCTCATTCGTGCCCATTTCGATTTAATTTTAGAGCTGCAAGCCACACCTCTCCCGGTTCAAACCGTTGCGGATCGCATCAAAGACAACATCACATTACAAAGACTTATCAAACACGGCATTTTGCGCCAAGATCGAGGAAAAATTACTGCGGCAAACGCCGTAATATCTCAGTGGCGTCGTGAAGGCATGGTGGCATTTCTTGAAAAATATGTATTGCCGGCCATACGGGCCAACTTACATAATGTGAGTTATACCCATGCAACACTTTTAGAATTATCCATGCCTGCAGCAGAAATCGGCCTGGTACGTGAAGGTACCATCGCTGCATTGCTTAATGATTTAGCCTCCATCCCCGAAGCAATCGATGAAAAGGCATCCACAGCACGCCTCACGATCAGTCTAGTGGGCGCGACCACATCACTGCCCCCTGGTGAGGACAGCGAACGCTTTGCACAGCTTGTTCGTGCTGCATGCGAACAGCGCTCCATGAACCCCACGCCCAGCACCGCTGTTCTCACGCAATTTGATTGTCTTGCTGACATAGAACGGTACCATGCCACGCTGTCACGTGCCCAAGAATTCTGTGATGCCCTTGACTCGAAGTGGAAAAACAACGACCAAAGTAATTTTCACCTTCTCGTCACAACCCACTGGCAACAAACATGCGGAAATTAATCTTCACCACCGCGATCACACTCATCCTGTCATCCACCGCACAGGCTGGTGGCGTTATCACCGACGGCAAGTGCAAGAGTTACTATCAACCGGGCTGTGGCTACGACGGATATCGCGATGAATCATTGTACGACGACGATGAATGGGAATTGTTCATTTTACTTTGGTACTGGTTTTATTCCCATCAGCCCCAGCCAACAACTGACGATGGCAATCAATCAGAATGTGGATCAAAGAAGTAATCAGGCACAAGCTCTCTCAATGGTATAAGCACAAACAAACGTTCATGCATCGCGGGATGTGGGATCGTAAGCCTGGGATGGTTGATCACCTCATCCCCATACAACAAGATGTCCAAATCGAGTGTACGCGGTGCCCAACGCTTATCGCGCACGCGACCATGCTTCTGCTCGATCAAAAGCAAGATATCCAAGAGTTCAAGCGCTGAGAGATCTGTCTGAACTTCGGCCACTGCATTTAAAAAATCGGGGCCTGGTGGAGACCCGGGCAAAACAAGCGCTTCGGTTTGGTGAATGGAAGAGATGCGAACAACAGCAATACCATGCTCTTGCAACATACGCAGCCCCGATGCAAAGGCGGATCGTACATCCCCCACATTGCCGCCCAATGCGATGTACGCGGTGACCATCAATCGTTACCAGCCAACACATCACGCATGCTGTATAGCCCCGGCGTTCGGCCTAAAAGCCAGCGTGCGGCCCTAAGTGCGCCTGCAGCGAAAATATCGCCACTTGAACTGCGATGGGTAATTTCCAAACGTTCACCATCACCTAGAAAAAATACGGTATGATCGCCACTGGCATCGCCACCACGCATCGGCGCATAACCGAGCTCGGACGACTGGCGTGCTTCTGTATGCTGGCAACGGTCAAGCACATCATGCACATCAGGGCGACCTGCTTTGACCGCACGGCCAAGCGCAAGACCTGTACCGCTGGGCGCATCGCGTTTGTGACGATGATGGATCTCACTGATCTCCACATCAAATGGCACGCCCAAACGTGCAGCCGCGAGTTCTACAAGTTCGAGCATCACGTTGACACCGGTACTTAAATTGGCCGCCTGCACCACTGCGCAGCGTTCCGCAAGCGATCGTATCGTTAGGTTATCGGATGCAGACATGCCCGTAGAAGCAAGCACGTAGCCCGTACCATGGGCCGCACAAAGCGCCGCCACAGAGGACACAGCCGCTGGTGCTGTAAAATCAATGACCACATCGGCTTTGGGTATCACGACTTCGGCGTGCTCAATCACAAGGCCACCTTCGATGCGATCACCAAGACGTTCTTCGCGATCGATACCGCCCACCACCACAATGTCCGTCGACTCTGCCGCCAAACGCAACACACGACCGCCCATGCGTCCTGTCGCACCCAAAACAGCAAGTCCACAACGTTTTTTATTGTTCACGACCAAATCATCCTTACAAAGGGCGGTTCGCGAACCGCCCCTACATATGACCCAAGGCAGCATCGAGCTGTGCACCTGCACGCCCCACGGCATCGGCTGTAACATCCAACGCGGGCCGGAGCCGAATACTGCGTTCACCACAGGGTAAAATCAATAACTTAAGCTCAAAACACGCATCAATCAGGCGATTGCGTTCATCGATAGACGGCATATCAAAGGCTGTCCACAGGCCACGACCACGTACCCCGGTGATCTGCGCGTGTTCGTCGGCCAATTCACCCAACACATCCACAAGATAGGCCCCCATGGTGGCTGCATTGTCGAGCAAACGTTCTTCAACAACAATATCAATCACACGATCGCATCGCACCATGTCCACCAAATCACCACCAAACGTACTTGAAATACGCGATGGGATTTTGAACACCGAATCGACATCGTCAATACGATCCGTGGCCGCAAAACCACATACCTGGGTTTTTTTACCAAATACCATGAGATCGGGTTTCACATCATGGTTCATCCAATCCCACCAGCGCCCCGTCGCGCCAAAACCGGTTTGGATCTCATCAAAAATTAAAATCACTTCGCGTTCGTCACAAATCATACGCAATGCACGTAAAAATTCGGAACGGAAATAATTATCACCACCTTCGCCTTGAATAGGTTCGATGATGATGGCCGCAATCTCATGATTTGCTTCATCAAGTACACGGTGAATTTCCGCAAGCGCTTGTTTTTCGCGCTGCTCTACATCGCGTTTGGCAGCATCATCAAAAGGAAAACCCATACGAGGCGCTTCAACTTTTGGCCATTTAAAACGGGGAAAATAATCAACCTTGCGACGATCGAATGGATCGGTGATCGACAAAGCGTAACCCGTTCGTCCATGAAATGCGCGACTAAAATAAAGTATCTGATTGCCTTTATCGCCACGCCCTGCTGCAATATTTTTACGATGCTTCCAATCAAATGCAGTTTTCAACGCATTTTCGACCGCAGGCCCGCCGCCTTCAATCAAAAATAAATGTTTGAATGCGCCTTGCAATGCAGTTTCGCAAAAGTTTTTTACAAATCGCGCATAATGGGTGGTGTATACATCGCAGTTGGCAAGTTTGTGGCGCGATACCTCGTCAAGACGCGCGGAAAATGCCGCATCATGCAATCCTGGATGATTGAAGCCTACAGGCCGTGCTGCAAAAAAACCAAAAAAATCGAGAAATTCAGTATTGGTTTTGGCATCGTAAAGGTACGAACCATGACTTTTGGATAAATCGCACACAATCGGCATACCATCGGCAAGTACATATTGCTCAAGGATCGGCCATACCTCGGATACTTTTGTCATTGGTTTCCCCCACCCATAACGCGCGCGCCATCACACCGACGGCGCATCAACATGCTGCTCTCGCACCATCATCGGCTGCGGCGCTCCTTGCAATGCCCACGGACTCGCAAGCCATGCAAGTACCATCAGCCCGCCGCCAAGCCACAATGGCCAATTTTCATTGCCCATATCAAATAAGAACCCGGCAACCATAGGCCCCAAACAACGGGCCAACGCCGAAAGCGATTGCGCTGTCCCCATGACCATACCCTGATTTTGATTGTCTGCAGAACGTGAAATCAAACTGTTAAGCGCCGGGCCTTGCAAGCCCTGACCTACCGCAAAAAGCGTCACGAACAACACCATAACATGCCAATCGCCTGCGGGAGTCCACGGAATAAGTACCATGCCCAAGGCCGTCGCAAGCAATCCCGTTTTTAAAATCACGTGTTCACCAAAACGGCGGGTAAGCACCCGCGTGAAGCCGCCTTGAAGCAACACCATAATCAGGCCCATATAACCAAACACCCAGCCGCATTCTCTGACATCAAAACCAACGCGTTGATAGGCAAACAGTACAAACGCCATTTCAAGCATGGAGAACGCAAACACCGCGCTGAACAACAGCATTACCAAGGGACGTGCACGTCCTCCTCTTCGCAAGATATCCAATCGTGCTCGCAAGGATGTGACCGTTGATCTCTCCCTATTTTCGGCGGTCCGCGTTTCTGGAAGCCAAAGAAACGCACCAATCAAATTGCATACCGCAAGAAGTGCCGCAACCGCGCCAGGTCCGCTATAACCGAGTGTACTTGCCTGAGCACCAATCAAAGGCCCCAGCACAAAACCCAACCCAAATGCCGCACCGACAATCCCCATACCGCGTGCACGATCTTTTTCTGGGGTAATATCGGCCACGTAAGCATTTGCGACAGAAATATTGGCAGTGCACATGCCGGAGATCAAACGTGACGCCAAGATCCATCCATAGCTATCGGCAAGCGCAAGCACCGTCAGAGACAACACGTTTCCAGCAATCGACACGAGCAGCACAGGACGACGCCCAACCACATCCGACAAACGTCCCCAAAGCGGCGCGCAGATGAATTGCATCAACGAATAGGCTGCCATCAGAAAACCAATCTGACGGCCATTGGCACCGAAATGCTTGGCATACAACGACAAGAGCGGCACAATCATGCCGAAGCCGATTAAGTCGATGGTGATCGTGAGAAATACGAGCATCAACGCTCGTTTGCGTGCTACCGCATCCATCTAAACTCCTCTTCGATCGGGTTCCCAAATATACTTGTGCATCTGGATCTGCATACGTGCGGGCACGGTATCTTCCACCATCCACGCCGCCAAGTCCTTTTCGGCAAGTTTTCCAAAAACCGTTCCCATGAGAACGGTACAGCGCGAGGAGATCTCATATGTTTCCATGAGAACCCGCGACCACAGATAATCCGTACGATCGCCGATCACGAATTTCACCTCGTCATGAGGACGGAGATCTTTCAAATTTTCGTAGCGATTAGAAGAAACTTCCCCGCTGGAAGGTGTTTTCATATCAACAATACGGCATACCCGAGGATCCACCGACTCAATCGGCAAACTTCCACTGGTTTCAAGCAGCACCTGAAGACCGCAATCGCACATGGCAGACATCAGTGGAAAAATTCCGGCCTGCAACAACGGTTCGCCTCCGGTCAATTCCACGAGCGGAAGACCAAACGACAGCACCTTTTCCATGATGGCATCGGGCGTCATCCACGAACCATGATTAAAAGCATGGGCCGTATCGCAATAACCACAGCGCAAATGGCACGCAGTGGTTCGTACAAAAACACACGGACGACCCGCGTGCGTCGACTCACCTTGTACCGAGGCATAGATCTCGTGGATCCGAAGAGCACCCGCAGGTCCATCTTGAAGGGGCCGCAAGCGTTTTTGTCTTTGGGCTTCTGGTGTTAATGACATCGTAACCACGGGATAGCACAGACATGCTTCTTCATAGGAGGCCTAAAAAAGAGTGCTTTGCAGCCACCTTGCGGCTACATATGGAACATGAACTTACACTTAGCCACCCAAAAGAGGTGGTGGCACGGGCTACTCGCACCTATGCTCGTGATCTTGCTCGGCTGGGCCCCCAGCACACCACCTCCATGGGCGGCACAATGGTGTCCAAGCATTCCCGCACTTTTGCAGCATGATTGGCGCGATAGCTCGGGCATCGCAGTGAGATCCGTCAAACGAGAACCCACAGGCACTGAACTTGAACAAAGCGCCGGATCTCTGCTCGGTGTTCCCTACTCATGGGGCGGAAACACCGAAGGTGGGCTCGATTGTAGCGGTTTCGTGAACAAAGTTTATGCCAGCCACGGTTACGACTTACCACGTACAGCACGCGAACAATTTAAAGTAGGGCTTGATATTAAGAAAGAAGATCTTGATCGCGGTGATTTGATCTTTTTCACATCCGAGCCAGGTTCTACCGATGTCACCCATGTGGCTATGTATCTCGATGATGGCCAGTTTATTCACGCCGCGCGCGGCAAAGGCGAAGTATCGTTTGACGCACTAAACACCACCTATTACAAAAATCGTTATCTTGGTGGGCGCCGTGTGCTGGCACTTCCGGTGGGCCGCTATTCTACTTTGTGGGGATCAGCACGGCCGGGATTTTTCGCAAAAACACCCATGGAACTGGCATTGCTACCGCCCTCAACATTGCCACCCAGCGCTGAAGAAATGCCTGATCACCGAACCATCGAAGCCATTCTTACTGAGCATGACGAAAGCCAAAAATCAGTGTTGTTGGCGCATGGTTTTGTGAAAGGCGCCATCACCCGCGTTGGACCTGATTCGATGATCAGGCAAGCCACAGAATTAAGCATGAAATTAGGATACGGTCGATTCGACAACATTTCGTCCCTATTCTTAATGCCGCAATTCACCTATTTCAATCACGCCAATGCCATTTTAGCTTCCATCGCAGTCCCCCTTCAATTACCGATGAATGATGGTTCTGTTGCCGATTCATTGCGCAATAATTGGAATAGCGTACGCAAAGCCTCAAGGGTGATCCGTCAAGTACGCTTTGGACAAAAAGAAGCCAGCATCTATGTCGATCTAGGAAGAACCACCAGCGGTTCCATTGGTCATGGACACCTGATGCGTATGTTTACACCCAATTTCGTCACCCAAGGCTTGCCATCATTTCCCATGGGAACCGAAGCGCTACCCTTGGCCATGGACGGCTATATTGACCAAATCGGTGGAGAATTTTTTCTCGATGATCTCTTTGATCCCAAAGTGTTCGGTATCCTCGCTTTTGGAAAACCTTGGAATCGCCCCTCAGCGCCCCTGTGGCTTCAAAGCACATCCCTTGGGCTTGCCTACGCAGGCGATATGAAAGCGCCAACCTCGGTCAACATTCAGGATCCAATCGATATTTCGACCCGCACAGAAAAAGTCCATGGCATGTCATTGAGTACCGAAACCAAATTAATCAAAGATAATACGCTTAATCTTAAGTTTTACACCGACTTATCGGTTCTGTTTAATGGCGATTTTGGTGGTGTTGGAGGTGCCCCAGGTCTTCTTTTTCGTTCCAATTTAGGTGCAAAACACAACCACTTGATACGCGCAGTCCTTGAAATGCGATTCAGTGGTGCTCATTTTATTCCGTCGTATTTTGGCGCCAATTACAACATCGTTAAAAACAATGCGCCCGATGATCGCGATCTCGATGCAAAAAAACCATTGCTGGATCGTCTCAAACTGCTCACATCCAATTCACCGCGCATCGGTTTTTTCGCAATGTTTTCCTATCAGTTTTACAGGCGTGTCGGTGCAGGAATTTCCTACGACAATGAATGGTCAACATCCGGCGATACCTCTGCCAAAGCACGTATGGGGCAAAATTTGATGCTATTCGTGGATGTGGAAAACATCATGCTGCCCAAACGACGAAGCATGAGTTTCTATTTTGCCTATCACTTGCGTAATTTTGACAGTCTTACATCGCTATTTTCAAAGCATCGCGACAACGAATTTATTTTTGCGAGTCTGTCCGTAGACTTCAATCGTTACTTCAGCGTTTCGGGAACGTTGCGCAAAGCCCTCGCCAATGATCGCGATACCACAGTTGATGGGGGTCTCAACCTGATTGTACGCTATGAATTATAATCATTCCTCACATCGGTGGAAGATCCCAGATTGTCATTTCGTTCGATGAACGCGAAGCATTCGACACTTTCGAGACCATCGAATCCATACGATGCATCTCATGACTTTCAGGCGTTGGAGAATCACCGTAGTCGCCGCTGATCATCGCACTGGGAATGATATAGAATGCGCTCATTGACGACTGTGAAACGGATTTGCGAAAAGTGGGCACAGCCGGAGCCGGGCTTAGAGTGGGCAACAAAAACGACGAGGGCATACTGCCTCCGTGTGACGCCCCTACCCACGCCAAAGCCGTCACGAGGTTATCTTTAAATGCCTGCCAAGCGCTGGGTTTGGATACTTGTGCTTCGTTCAGCGACTTTGTGACATATGGTGTATTTTGAATTTTCGATGCTGCACCGCCCATGAGAATTCCCCACCTGGCGGCCATGACACAACATGTCATGTATTCGCGCATGAATGCAAGATGTTCTTTATGGCGCAGCAAGCTGCGCCGCTACCTGCGCCATCACCACCTTGCGCGCAAGCGCACTCAGCGGTGCTGCGAGAGGATCAACGACCGCATGAAGCGCAAGACGTCGTGCCAAAGAATTTTTCTTTTTTGTCGGCACATAAACCGTTGCACGAACATCACGATGGGTCAGTTGATGGGACACCGAGATACCCGATGAAACAAGATCACACCCGCATTGTTCCATGAGTTCTGCATGGGCTGTCTTGCCTTCGCATGAATAGGGTTCCCACAAACCCGCCCACAAGCCTTCTAAACCCCGTTGGCGCAAATACACACGACCATCGGATGCAGAAAGCCACAGATACGCCACTTCTAAAATTTGACGTTTGGGCGGCGGATTAGGCACAGGCAATTCATTCACACGATCGTTCGCCAATGCCCCACAATGCATACGCAGCGGGCAAACAGTACATTGGGGTTGTTTGGGCGTGCAAATCAATGCGCCCAATTCCATGAGCGACTGGTTCAAATCGCCAGGACGTTCGCCTTGAACCAATGCCTCAGCCAAAGCCCAAAGTTTTTTTTGTCCCGCGGATGATTTCGGCGCGTCATCGATCAAAAAAATACGACACAGCACACGCTCGACGTTACCATCCACCAACGGGGCTCGTTGCTTAAAAGCAATCGAAGCGATGGCACCTGCGGTGTATCGTCCTATGCCTGGCAAGGTTTGCAATGTGAGCGCATCGCCTGGGATCACCCCTTGATATTCTTCAACAACGGCACGCGCACCGCGATGCAAAAGCCGAGCACGACGATAATAACCAAGCCCAGCCCATGCTTCGCAAACCGACAATTCTTCGGCCTCAGCCAATGCCTGTACTGTGGGAAATCGTTCAAGAAACGCATCATAGCGCTTCATGACCGTATCCACTTGGGTTTGCTGAAGCATAATTTCGGAGACCCAAATGGCATAGGGATCTTGATTGCGACGCCATGGAAGAACACGTTTGGATGCTTCGTAAAATGCCAAGAACTTTTCTCTTATTTTTTTTATTTCAGAGAGGTCCATCAAGCGATCCTCGTACAAATTGTGCAACCACAGGATCCGTACTTTCGTAAATTTTATCGGCATTTCCCTGGTACAAAACAGCGCCTTGATAAAGCATCAAGATCTGCTTGCATAATGGAAAAATCAAATCCAAAGCATTGGAAACAATCACAGAAGCCATGCCCACGTCACGTGCCAACATGCTCAATCTATCAAGCACCTGTACGCTGGTTTCTGGATCAAGTCCTGCCGTGGGATCATCAAAAAGACCAAGTTTGGGCTTTGCAACTACAGCGCGCGCAACACCCACGCGTTTACGCATACCCCCCGATATTTCGTGGGGAAATTTATCTTTGGCGTCCCACAACCCGATGCTTTGTAAAATTTCATGGATCCTGAGTTCCAGTGATGATTCGTCGACACCCGCACGGCGCAACACAAACGCGACATTTTCAAACACCGACAGTGAATCAAACAAGGCATCGTGTTGAAACGCCATGCCTACCTTGCTACGCCATGCATCGCTGCGAAGCATATCTGGCTCCCATGCCTGTCCATGTGCATTGATATCGCCAACCGTCATAGGCATCAAACCGGCCAATGCTTTAAGCAGCACTGTTTTCCCGGATCCTGGAGGTCCTATGATGCCCATCATTTCACCCGGTGCAATATGCAAAAAATCGAGCAGCAACAGCGTTCGATCGTGATGACAGACCAGAATATCACGCAGCGTAATCACGACCTTTCACTCTCGGTCCAACGATCAAGAATCTTCGCCATGGAGATCCTCGGCAAACGGGGTGCCAACACCTGACGCCCCAAAACCACACCAAAAATCAAACTGGCAAGCCACAAACACACAATAGGCACAACCGGGATCCCCCATACTTCGGCTTTAACATTGGACAATAAAAATAACGACCCCGTGATAAGTCCACATGCCACAAGCCCAGCAAATACAGTAAGACCCATGGCATCAATACTACGGCGCAACTTTTCAATATGGGGGATCTCCGCTCGGATCTGCAAACGACCCGATTCAAGATCCATCATCACTTGCGACAACGCCGTAGGCATTTCTTTGAGAAGATCTCTGGCCCTCAGCATATTACGAAGCGCCGTATCCCCAAATTCACCAAGTGCAAATCGCTCTTCAAGAAGTCCATGAACCAAAGGTTTTGCCAATTCGAGAATTGGGATCTCCGGGTCCAATTGCCTGATCACACCTTCAAGCGTGGCCCCTGCACGGGACACAAGCATGTACTCACTTGCAATACGAATTTTAAAGCGCGCCGCAAGATCCAAAAGTTCAGCCAACAGATCTGTGGCATTGATTTCTGAAATTTTGGATGTATCGCGAAAGAACTGATCAAATAAACCGGCGCATGCATCACGCAGATGATGGAGTGAAACACGCGCATCGGTGGTTCCTATGCGATATAGCAAACGTGCCGCTGCATCGGCATCACGTGTGCCGATGGCAAGCACCAACACTGCCAGAGTTTCACGCATGGCATAGGAAATTTCGCCGACCGATCCAAAATCGATCAACACCAAACGATTGTCATCAAGAATAAACGAATTCCCCGGATGGGGATCGGCATGAAATAAGCCATGAATAAAAATCTGATGAAATGCGCCCGAAATAATGTTTTGTGCGATTTTTCGACGATTGTGGTGGGGCTTTAATGCATCAATACGGCTGCCTCGCATAAATTCCATCACGATCACATCGCTGCTACAAAGTTCTAAATAAACATCAGGCACGACATAATAATTTTGACCTTCGGCCTGCTTGCGAAAGCGCGCAATCATCTGGGCTTCGCGGTGAAAATCCAGTTCGCGCAGCAATGCAATTTCAAATTCACCCACAATCGCTTTGGTGGTGATAATCCCTGACGCTTCAACAACGCGATCAAGAAGCCGCGCCAGGATGCCGAGCAAATCGAGATCCTGTATGATGGCAGCCCGTGCATTCGGCCTTTGAACTTTCACAGCCACTTCGCGTCCATCACGCGTGCGTGCACGATGCACCTGGGCGATGCTGGCACTGGCAATAGGCTTTCGATCGAACTCCGAAAAAACATCATCGATGGATCTTCCGAGGCTCTTTTCAATCACCGAAATGGCCATTTTTTCAGGCATGGGCGCAACATCGTCTTGCAACCCCACAAGCTCTGCGGTGAATTTCGGTGGCAGCAGATCTGGGCGTGTGCTCATGATCTGGCCAAACTTCACAAACGTAGGTCCCAGCTCTTCAAGAGCAGCGCGAAAACGGCGGCCCACCCGGGACATATCAGGCTTGGCCGCACCAGACGCCTTGGCCTCTCGTTTCTCCGTAAAGTGATTGAGGCGATGGCGCACCAACACCGCTGTAATTTGCTTGATGCGCGACAGTCGTGATGCAGTCTGGTGGAACATGGGGACATCCTAGTTTATCGCGTCATTCTGAGATACATTCCAGCCAGAAAAATGACGCGATAAAGTAGCTTTTTAAACACAATAGGAACACTTTGATGGACTCTCTTATGAATCAAAATCCTAACTTCATTATTGAAACAATCATCACCTACGGACCGCTTTGCGCCGCTTTGCTGGCTCTGCTTTGGCTTCTCACACGTTGTATCGTCAATATTGGTCCTACAGAAATCGGAATTTTAGAACGACGTTTTTTTGGTCAATCACTGCCCACAGGCCGTGCTTTTGCAACCGGTCTCGAAGTCGGTGTTCTTGCAAAATACCTTCAGCCTGGTTTGCATTTTGTGGCGTGGCCCTTGATGGCTGTGATCAAAAAAGTTCCCTTCGTAATCATTTCTTCCGATGAACTTGGTGTCATTACCGCTGCCGATGGCGAGACCATGCCATCAGGACGTATTTTTGCAGAAGACAAAGCGGGCGATCATCATGATAGTTTTCAAGATCCTGTGGGCTTTCTCACCCATGGCGGCATTCGAGGCAAACAGCTCCGATTTCTAACCAACGGTACCTACAAAATTCATCCATTGCTTTTTCATGTTCAAAAAATTCTTAAGACAAAAATTCCCGAGGGTTTAATTGGTGTTGTCACGGCTTCAGACGGACTGGCTCTTGACAATGGCCAATTGCTTGGTCGCCATGTCGAAGGACATGATCATTTCCAAAAAGCCGAAATATTTTTGCAAGCCGACGGCCAAAAAGGTCCGCAAATCGATTTTTTACGACCTGGTTCATACAATATTCTTACCGACGTTTTTACCGTTGAAATGCGCAAAGCCACGCAAATCATTGAAGACCAAATTGGTTTGGTCGAAGCCCGCGATGGTGCGCCCATGGAGCGCAATGAGATCGTCGCCTCAACACCCGATCTTGCAAAACACAAAGGCTATCAAGACGGCGAAGCATTTTTACAGTGCGGCGGTCAACGCGGCCCTCAAGAAACAGTACTTCGTCCCGGCACCTACTACATCAATCCCTACTTGTTTGAAGTAAGCATTCGCCCTGTCACCGTGATCAACCAAGGCGAAGTGGGCGTTTTGATTTCCAATATTGGACGCGATCCCATGGATCTCACCGAAGCGTCACCCGAATCTGAATCGGGCAAACTTCGCCATGTGGTTCCCGAAGGATACCGCGGAATTCAGCGCAATGTGATTGGACCTGGCAAATACAATCTCAATCCTCTTGTCTTTTCGTTGGTCAAAGTGCCAACAACCATGCGTTCTGTGGAATGGGCACAGGATGCGCAAAGTGGCTTTAATCCGTTTGAAGTGGTGTCTCACGATGGTTTTGAAATGCGTGTGGAAGTTCGATGCCAATACCGTATTCAACCTGAAGATGCACCCTATGTGGTTCAACGCTTGGGATCGGTTGCTGAACTTGAACGCAACGTGATCCATCCACAAATCGACGGCATCTTTCGTGCACAGGTGTCACGATCGCCCGCGATTTCTTATCAACAAAACCGTGCGGTTGAGCAAAGTGCTGCCGAAAACGCCGTGCGTGACGATCTGTTAAAATACCGCGTAGATGTGGTGTCGGTGATGATCACCAATATCCATCTTCCAGAAGCCTTGATGCGAACAACGCAGCAAAAAAATCTTGCCGAGCAAGAAGAATCCATGTTTGACGCAAAGAAAAAAGCCGAAGAACGTCGCATTGAATTTGAAAAAACAAAATCAGAAGCTGACCAACAAAGCCCGTTGATGCAGGCACGCATCGGCGTTGAAATCACAGAGCATGAAGCGAAACAGACCCAAAAACGCGCGGAAGGCGAAGCCGCTCGCATTCGTATTACGGCCATCGCTGAGGCCGAACGTACACAGGCCATCGGTAATGCGGAAGCACACGTGACCCAAGTACGCGGTGAAGCCCAAGCCAAGGCGTATCAGGATCAAGTCAAAGCCCTCAGCGCGCAAGGCGTTACCGCCGTAGAACTTATCAAAGCGATTTCAGCCGCAGGCTTGCGCATCACGCCCGACGTGATTGTGTCTGGTACAACGGGTAGTGAAGGCAGTGGCGGCCTTGTGCAAGCACTTCTAGCGCAGGTGGTGTCGCAGCAGATCAAAACGCCTGTTGCGAAATAGTAGGTCGATTCACTCGGAAAACGCGATCAAAATCACGGTAATATTGTCTTGACCACCATTGCGATTGGCCTGACTGATAAGCTTTTGCGAAATGGCTTCAAGATCATCATGCCCGCCCGCAATCGTCTCTTCCATGTCGCGATCGTCGATCATGCCTGATAATCCATCGGAGCATAGCATATAAATATCACCAGGACGCGGTGAGAGTTTCTGGCTCTCAACCAACACCGTCGACTTCATCCCCAGTGCACGCACGATCACGTTCTTATGAGGAAAATGTTCTATTTCTTCCGGCGTGAGTTTGTGCACTTTCAGATAATCATTGAGCAGAGAATGGTCTTCGGTCACTTGCGTCAATCGCCCATCGCGCATGAGGTACCCACGGCTATCACCCACGTGCGCCATGTATGCGCCCCCTGGGCCCGCGCTCATGGCAACCACCGTTGTCCCCATGCCCGCATAACGCGCATCGCTCTGAGACATCTCCCAGACGCGTAAATTCGCCACTTTGATGGCCGTCGACAAACGATTTTGGTCATAAACAAGCGTTTTGTCTTCTTTAAAAGGCCAGGTCATTTCCTGATCAGCCGCCGTCATTCGAAAAAATTCGGCCATGGTTTCTACCGCCAAACGCGACGCAACCTCACCACTAGCATGTCCCCCCATGCCATCGGCCACCACATAAAGGTTTTCTTCGGGAAAGAGATAAAGACTGTCCTCGTTAAGAGAACGTTTCATCCCCACGTGAGTGCTGCCCGCATACCGGATCTTCATTGCAAGCGTCGTTTCGGTTGGAGCACGGAGATTTCCTCTGCCTTATGTAAGTTTTACCACGGAGCCAAACCCCCAAGCAAGCATCGTAACACCATCCAAAAGGTTATTGACAATCAGACATGTCATAAACCATCGTCATAGACGAGGAATTCGTTGTAAAATAAATACCAGACCCGGAGTAACAACATCCCATGAGTTCCATGATCAGTTCATTTGCGGGCACAGACGTCGGCAGCATTGCCAAAAAATATGCCGATATCCTTTTGGCCGGGCTCATTATGGGGGTCATCGGGATGATGATCATCCCCTTGCCAACACATGTCCTCGATCTTCTCATTGTGCTCAACATCACGATCGCCGTCGCGATGCTGATGATCGTCATTTACATCAAACACGCACTCGAATTAACAACGTACCCCACCCTTATTCTTATCACGACACTCTTTCGACTCGCACTCAACGTATCCAGCACACGCCTTATTTTACTCGACGGTGATGCAGGCGATGTCATTTATGCCTTCGGAAACTTCGTTGTTCGCGGAAACTTCGTCGTTGGCGCGGTGATCTTTTTGATCCTCACGCTCATTCAATTTTTGGTCGTTGCGAAAGGTGCCGAACGCGTTGCCGAAGTTGCTGCCCGCTTTACCTTGGATGCCATGCCCGGCAAACAAATGTCTATCGATGCGGATTTGCGTGCAGGTGCCTTCGATCTTGAAGAAGCCCAACGCCGCCGCGGACGCCTAGGCCGTGAATCCCAATTGTTTGGCGCCATGGACGGTGCCATGAAATTCGTCAAAGGCGATACCATCGCAGGCCTTATCATCACCGTCATCAATATCATCGCGGGCATCATCATTGGTATCACCATGATGGAACTTTCCGCCGCCGAAGCGGTTCAAAAATTTGGTATTCTCACCATCGGTGACGGTCTTGTGTCGCAAATACCCGCCCTTCTCGGCGCCATGACCGCCGGTATCATCGTGACCCGTGTAGGCGGCGATGATGAAAACGCAAACTTGGGCGATGACATCGCCAAACAGGTTCTTGCACAACCCAAAGCATTTGCCATTTCCGCAGGTCTTTTGTTTGGCATCGGCCTCGTGCCAGGCCTACCTACTTTCGCCTTTATGACCATGGCACTCGCGGTCGGCTTTATGGCCTACAGCCTCATGCGCGGAAAAATAGGACCCAAAAACAAAGACGATCCGGCCGCGCTCAACGAAGTCCAGCAACAAGGCGACGATACCCGCAAGAAACAAATTCAAGCGGCAAAGCGGCAAGAAGGTCAGTCCCAACAAATGCTGCCGGTTGTTACGCCTATTGCATTGGAAGTGGCATCCGATCTTATCCCCTTGGTGGAAGATTCCGGATCCAACAAGTTCCTGGGCGAGATGATCCCAATGATGCGCGATGGTCTCTTCTACGAAATCGGCGTCAAGTTTCCAGGTCTTCGCGTACGTGGCAACGAAGCCGATCTCGCACCTGGCACATACATCATTATGATCAACGAAGTACCTTTGGTTTCCGGCACCGTCTCTCTGAACAAAGTGCTGGTCAACGACACGGTCGATCGCCTCACGTTGCTCAATATTCAAGGCGAATCGGCCATCAATCCTGCCAATGGATCCGAGTGCGCGTGGATCCCTGCAGTCCATGCCGACATCGCCGAACAGGCGGGCCTCACCACCTGGGATGCATCCGGCTATATCGTGCTGCATCTATCCAGTGTGCTGCGTAAAAATGCCGCCGAATTTGTGGGCATCCAAGAAGTTCAAAATATGCTCGAACAACTCGAGCAGGCCTTTCCAGCCTTGGTCAAAGAAGTCGTGCCTAAATCTGTATCGCCTTTCCAGCTCACCGACATCATGCGTCGTTTGGTGGAAGAGGAAATTTCCATCCGCGATTTGCGATCGATTTTGCAAGCCCTCGCCGAATGGGGCCAAGTCGAGAACGACACGGTCATGCTCACCGAATACGTGCGCAATGCCCTTAAACGTTACATCTCACACAAATTCACCCGAGGCGGAAATACACTGGTTGTGTATCTCCTCGATCCACACATCGAAGAAACCGTCCGTGGTGCCATTCAGCATACCCAAAGCGGTTCGTTCTTGGCCCTCGAACCCGAAGTCACCCAAGAAATTCTATCCGCAGTCCGCACCGAAGTTGGCAACCTGCCGCCCACGGCGCAAAACCCTGTCATCCTTACCACCATGGAAATTCGCCGCTACATGCGCAAGCTTGTTGAACTCGAATTCCCTCACCTCGCCGTATTGAGCTACCAAGAATTGTCGCCAGACATGAACATCCAGCCGATTGCGCGTATTACGTTGGATTAACGTAAGAAAGATCCGGCATTGCGAGCCCGAGTCATCGGGCAAAGCAACCCCGGCCCAGAGATATCTTCGCCCTACAGCGGACTCGCAATAAAATGGCGACCTCACTGTCGGAAAATAACATGGCCGATTTATATGAACGATGAGTCTAAAAGCCTGGATTGCTTCACCCGATGACTCGGGCTCGCAATGACGAACATTTTGTTTTTTGGGGGGCTATAGCGATAAGTTCGCGGATCGCGATCTGAAGAATGATTAACGCTTCGAGAACTGGAAGCGCTTACGTGCACCTGGTTGGCCGTATTTCTTACGCTCAACCTTACGAGGATCGCGGGTCATGAAACCAGCTTTTTTGAGTTCAACGCGGTGGCCGATTTCCATTTCGCACAAAGCACGCGAAATGCCGTGACGAATCGCACCTGCTTGACCAGCCAAACCACCACCGCAAACGTTCACGGAGATGTCGAGTTTGCCATTCTGAGCAGTCACATCAAGCGCTTGGCGAATGATAAGACGAAGCGAAGGCCTGCCGAAGTAATTTTCCAACGAACGATTGTTTACGGTGATTTCACCGGAACCCGCTCTGATCCAAACGCGTGCACTGGATTCTTTACGACGACCTGTACCGTACCACTTCAATTGCTCAGACATCTTTTGTTACCCTAATTTAAGCTGCGATGATGAGTTCTTGGGGCTGTTGGGCACCATGAGGATGCTCACTGCCTTTGTAGACCTTCAGTTTCTTAAACGTCGCACGTCCCAATGTTCCCTTAGGAAGCATGCCCTTCACCGCAATCTCAATCATGCGCTCAGGATGAGCGGCACGCATTTGTGATGCAGTTTTTGAAACCACGCCACCCACCCAACCGGTGTGATGATGGTAAAGCTTCTTATTTTCTTTATCACCGGTGAGACGCACTTTTTCAGCGTTAATCACAATGACGAAATCGCCACAATCGGTGTGGGGTGTAAACCCAGGACTTCGCTTGCCACGAAGAACCGAAGCAATCTCGGTGCAAAGACGACCCAAAACTTTGTTTTCGGCATCGACGATGAACCAACGACGCGCTTCTAAGGCCTCTTCTTTGCTTACGCTGACCGTAGGCATAGCGACACTGGCGCGCTTATGCTTTTTTGCTCGATCTTTAATTTCTTTGCTAACGCTAATCGTATGCATTGCGCTTCCACCCGTTCTTTGCTGCTTCGCTTCACATGATACAAATAGAGCGAAGGCGGTCGTTTTAAAGCGGAAGACCCCAAGATGTCAAGCAAACTGGGGTACCATCACAGTAACTTATCTCCAACCCTCACCCGCCTTGCCAAGGCTCGGCGACCACTCCCGCAAGCGGGAGAGGTGAGACATTATCACCCGCCCCGCCTTATGTGACTAAGGCTTACATTGCCCTACTGTCACCTGAACCATGCGCTCGGGTGAAAAATACGTCTTGGCGACCCGCTGCACATCGGCAGCCGTAACCGCTTGGATGGCGGCAGGATAGCCGGTGAAATGATCGTAGCCAAGACCCACGCTCTCACACAACGCCATAGAAGAAGCGCGCGATCCCGTGCGCTGCAACTGCACCGTATGGTTGCCTGCCAAATAACGCTTGGCGCGGTTGAGTTCGTCGTCAGGAATAAGCGTGTTGATTACCTGGGTCATATGTCCACGCAATCCTGCAAGTGCCGCATCGACTTTTTCAGGCGATGTACCGATGTACAAATACACCTGGCCGGGATGCACACCTTCTACACTGCTCGCCGCCAAACTGTACGCAAGGCTTTGTTTGTCGCGGAGATCTAAAAACAATCGTCCACCCTGCCCCGATAATACGCTGGTTAACACATCGATGGCATAACGATCGGGATCTTTCAGCGTCGTCCCTAGACCGCCCAGCACCACATGAACCTGGGCTTTATCGAGTTTTTCGTGAAGCGTAAGCGCTTTCGCGGGCGGCGTGGGCAATGCCGGTTGTGTGAAGCCCTGTCCTTCACAATGCAGATCGAGCAATCCCATAAGAAGTTGGTCGATCTGTGTTTTTGTAAAACCACCTGTGGCCACCACCACAAGATTTTCGCGATGCATAAGACGACGCCAATGATCGCGAATATGATCAGGTGTTGCGCTCGCAATCACCGCAGGATCGCCGATGCTATGAAATCCATAAGGATGTGAACCGTACAACGCATTGGCAAACATATCGAATGCAATGCTTGAGGGTTGATCGCGACGCGACTCAATGGCCGCAAGGGCTTGGCGTTTTTCACGCTCAACATCATCAAGGGCAAACGACGGAAGTCCTAAATTGGCCAAAAAGAGTTCAACGGCAACCGATGCGGCCTGCGCAGGAAAATCAGCACGCAGTCCCACCGAGTTGCGACCCGCGAAAGCACCAATGCCACCGCCCAAACGCTCGCATTCAGAAGCCAATCGCTCGGCTGGCCATCCTTCGGCAGCAAGCCCCCAAATAGACGACAACAATGTGCCATATCCATTGGTGGCCGATGATTCGGCCAACTGACCGCCTGGCACGACAGCACGAAGCGCCACCATGGGGCAATCAGACTCCATGCGAACCAATAAAGTACCGCCGCCTGGCAAGCGCAAACGATCGGTGGCGTAAGAGCCACGCGTGGCCGAAGTCATGTCATGCTTGGCAGGTATGGGCGCAAGCTTCGCTGTCAGGGCATCGATGCGAGACACTTCAGGAATATTGGCATCGTCTTTGGGCCACTGCAGAACCGTATGAGGCTTTGAAGTCAAATAGCGTTTGGCCACGGCGTGAAGATCAGCCGGTGTTAATTGACGCAAACGTTCGAGATAAACCTCTTCATAGGCATAATCACCTGCGACCACCTGATAAAACCCACGCTTGCGTGCCTGTCCTTGCACCGCTTCGCGCTGATGAGCCGCTTGGGCCAAGGTCATGCCACGCACACGATCAAGCTCTTCTTGACTTGGTGGGAGATCAAACACCCGCTGCATTTCGCACGCCACACTTTCGAAAAATGCAGGTACATGCTCCGCAGAAAGTTCACCACCGACCACAAATAATCCGCGATCCTGCGGCGTATAGGCATAGCCATAGACCGAGTGCACCAATTCTTCTTCACGGTACAATTTGACATGCAAGCGCGAGGCTTCGCCGTCGCCCAGAATACTGCCAAGCATATCAAGAGCCGCAACATCGTCATGCATCGCGCCTGGGATGGTCCATGAACACATGATGCGTGCATGGGGCGTATCATCGCTGCGCACAATCACGCGCGATTGTTCTGTTTTGGATTGCATCGTACGCGGTGGTTTTTCCCATGCCGCAATATCAGTCCAATCGCCGAGATGTTTTTCGATATGCCCACGTACGTCTGATTCAGACACATCGCCCGCAATCACCACCGTGACATTGCTTGGACGATAAAATTTTCGATAAAATCGCAAGATCTCATCGCGCGACATAGCCGATACGGACGCTGTCGTCCCTAGCACAGGAAGCGCGTACGGATGGCCATTGAACACCTGCCCAAAGGCGCTATGAAAAACCTGACGACTTGGATTGTCGGTGTCACGATTGATTTCTTCGAGAACCACTTCACGCTCACGCGCAAGCTCTTCAGGATCAAACGCTGAATGGCGAAGGGCATCGGACAACACATCGATGCCAAGTCCCACTTCAGAGGCAGGAAGCACCACGTGGTACATGGTTTGATCGTGGGACGTCCATGCATTGATATCGCCGCCTACGCCTTCGACAGATTGCGCGATTTCTCCCACGCCTCGGCGCGATGTTCCCTTAAAAAGCATGTGTTCGTGCAAATGGGCCACACCACGGCATGCGTCATCTTCATCGGCCGCGCCTGCATTGACCCATGCTTGCACCGCAACGACGGGTGCATGATGCATGGGTTCGATGAGCACTGTTAAACCGTTATTCAGCGTGTATCGGATCACCGATTCAGACATCGTTTTTACGTCCTTCTTTATGCCCTAAACCAATCAAGAAAACTTCGGATGATTCACTTCGTGTCGCTTTGGGACGCAGTCGCTCAACGCGGTCATAGGTTGCACGCATTTGAAGTATGATCGCTTGAATATCACGTCCTTCAAGCAACTTCACCACCACATGGCCGCCTTGACAAAGAACGCGATCGGCAAGCCACAGCGCCTGTTCCGCAAGTCCTGCGGAACGCGCCGTATCGGTGTCGCGATGGCCCGTCGTTGAGGGCGCCATATCTGAGAGCACCACGTTGTAGGATTTTACGTCGATGAGTCCCGAGCTACAATCGTAAATGTCTGCCACACGCGTTTCGGCATACCCAGGCACACTGATGGACACTGGCTTTAAATCGACACCAAGAACATAGCCTGAAGGCCCCACTTCATTGGCGGCATAGGTTGTCCAAGAACCTGGAGAACAACCCAAATCCAAAACACGATCACCGCGTTTGAAAAGTTTCCAACGTTTGTCGATTTCCTCAAGCTTGTACACAGAGCGTGCCGCATAGCCTTCGGCTTTGGCGCGCTTGCTAAAATGATCCAGTTGATCGCGGGACGTGGCCATGGGGCTACGTACCTTAAGGGATCAGAGGCGTCCAGGTTCTAGCGCTTCGGCGAAGCGCTGCCAGGTTGCCATATCGAGGGTTTCAGGACGAAGGCGTGGATCAATGCCCGCCGCATCCAGCGCTCCGACAGCTTCCGGCCAGGACCCAAGGCCAGCGCGCAATGTTTTGCGACGATGTTGGAAAGCCAGTTTGGCCACACGAACCAATGCAGCATCGGCCGCATCAGAAATGGCCAAAGGACGGGCCACAAGCTTGACCACCGCCGAATGGATTTTGGGCGCAGGATGAAACGAGCCAGGAGAAACCTTCCGATAGAGCTGCACATCAAACGTGCGTTGCATCAGCACCGAAAGCAATCCGAAGGTTTTACTCCCAGGAGCAGCCACCATGCGTTGAACCACTTCACGTTGCAGCATCAACAAGGCGCATCCAACATCGCCACGCATATCGGCCAAATTCACCGAAATACGACCACCGATTTGATAGGGCAAATTGCCAACCACGGTCATCGGCCCCTGGATCCCATGTTCACGTGCGATGGCGCGGTAATCAAGATGCCCAGCGTCTGCCGCAAGCAGTGTAAAACCCGGATACTCAGCAAAACGTGCACGAAGCACGTGCTGCATATCAGGATCACGTTCAACTGCTATCACCCGAAATCCCGCATCAAGCATCGGTGCGGTGAGCGCACCCAAACCTGAACCCAATTCAATCACGGGCTCTGATGACATGGGAATGCCACGCACAATATCGTTCAGCACACGTTCGTCGATGAGAAAATTTTGTCCCCAGCTTTTTTTGGCTTCCAAACCGTGTTCATGCAAAAGCGCTTGGGGTGTTGGGTATTGTCTGCTCACGCGCGACGTCCTTTGATGCGCGGATCGCGCGGTAATGGAGGCGCCAAGGGCCAGCGCGAACGAATAGGGACATCCATGGGACTTTGTTCACCACGTTCTAAACGCTGCAAACCGGCCATGGCTATCATGGCGGCATTGTCGGTGCATAAGGCTTTAGGTGGCGCAAAACCGCGTATGCCGGAAGCTGCACAACGTTCATCGAGAAGAGATCGCAAACGACTGTTCGCCGCAACGCCGCCCGCAAGCACAATCGTTTTAACACCATACTCTTTTGCAGCACGCATGGTTTTGTGAACAAGCACATCGGCGATGGCTTCTTGCAACGACGCACAAAAATCGCGCAACGCATCGCCCGATAAACTATGGGTCGCAAGATAGTTCGCCGCCGACGTTTTTAAACCCGAAAAAGAAAACTCATAACTCGGATGAAATTTGAGGCCTCTCGGCAATTCTACCGCATGAGGATTGCCCCCCACTGCCGTGCGATCAATGCACACGCCACCAGGGTAGCCAAGTCCTAAAAGTTTGGCGACTTTGTCGAATGCTTCACCCGCCGCATCATCGCGGGTTCCACCCAGCAAGGTGTAATCGCCCCATGCACGTGCAAGGTACAAATGCGTGTGACCGCCGCTCACCACAAGCACAATTTGTGGGAAAGGCGGTGCCTCAGGTGCAAGCAACGCCGCAGCCAAATGTCCTTCAAGATGATTGATGCCTATAAACGGAATGCCACGGGCCAACGCAAATGCCTTCGCAAATTGCGCACCCACCAAAAGCGCACCCAAAAGACCGGGGCCTATGGTTGCAGCCACAGCGTCCACATGGGACACCTGATCCAAAACGTTCTGCACCACAGGACCGATACGAAGAATATGCTCGCGGGAAGCCACCTCCGGTACCACACCGCCAAAACGCGCGTGGGTCTCCACCTGGGAAGACACCAGGTTGGCAAGCACGCAAGGCCCCGACGCAACCACGGCGGCTGCCGTTTCATCACAGCTTGATTCAATTCCAAGGACGTTCATGAAGTGCCCGTGGTAACCGATGCCATTCATAGGTGCAACCCTTACATCGATCACGTTTCTTCGGTGTGTTAGGTCGGCGACCATGACGCGGGCATTGTTTTTTATCACTCAACTCTTCGTATTGACTGGCACAGCCCATGCTGCCGTACCTATCAAACAAGAACCACGTCGCTTCAATATTGCAGCCCATGGGGGATTTGCCTTTCATCCAAGCAGCGATCACAACGCACAAGGCTACGGCTTCGATGCCATGTTGCGCTACGACCGCGGCACATGGTGGGGCGCCGAAGTCGCGCGGATCGGCTGGGCAGGATTTGAATCCATCACCCAAGACCAAAGCGACAACACAACCCGCATTTTCAGTAGCCAAACCATTTTATTGGGCAGCGCTGCACGGGTTTTTGCGCCTGACCCATTTCGTCAAAAAGCGTGGGGATTTGCACCATGGGCATCCCTAGGCCCTACCCTACAGGTGACGATAGAAGGCAAAGGATCGGTTCTACGCCAAGACAGCAATCTGCGCGCCGGAGAAACCTCTCAACGTGTCTTGGCCGGTCTCGCGGCCGATGTGGCCTTAGGATTTGATTGGTTTATCGATGACAATGTGGCCCTGGCCGTAGAAAGTCGCATGGGCATGCCGCTCACATCCAGCGCACAGTGGATAGGCTTCGTGGGTGCGTTTGTGTCGTATAAGTTGGCGAATTAGCCTAGAATTACCTTAAAATGCTTCCAAAGCGGCATCGGTTATCAGTAATAATTTCTGTGTGCCTATTTATTTAATGTCATAATATCCATATGAGTAGCACAGAAAGACCCACTGGCCGACGTTTCTCGGAATATGACAGATCGACATCAGCCTCACCCGTGCCAACGGATGAGCAACGCAAAGCCGTTAAAGCTGTTGATGTTCAGGAACCTCAAAAAGGTCCAGTGGCACACGGCCACCCACAGACCCATGGCCGACTTAAAATATTAGACAAGCCTCGTGACAAAGAACTCCCTAGGCTTGCAGACATAGCAAGTCTCGTTCTGCAGTTGGCAACTCTGCCAAGCACTGGGGAAGATGCCCCCCATGTTGCTCAAGCCATGCTCTATGAGCTCAAATCTCTTCAAATATATGTCCACAGCAAACAGACCAAGCATGATCCTGTCTATGACAATGCGCTGCTAGGATTGCTCGGCGGGAAGAACGATGGCAGCAGTCTCTCGAAAGCACTTGAAGCCTTCATCAGTGCCATCGATGCAAAAAGTCCCAACCCGAAGCAAGCCGAGGCCTATATTCGTGAACATGCTTGCGTGGGATGGGCGCTTCTCTCCGCATCGCAAGGCACCCGTGAACGTGTCATGGCTGCCGCAACCTCAGACAAAAAGGCAGAAGTTTTAGACCAAATATTAGACAGTATGCACAATGCACAAACCGCAAAACCAGGCACCGATGAATATGAACACGCGAGCGCCCAACTCACATCAGCGCTGGCAAACTGGTGCACAACATTCAAAGGCAGAGATGCTGCTGGAATGATGGCTGAACGACTGCAGCGTTTGGCTCCCGGAACCACTCAGTATTCAACGATCCAGGATGCATGTGTCGGATTTATGAATGCTTGCGTCGTTAAGCATAGTGAAGCCAGCGTTGGACTCGGACAAAAAATGTTTGGAAATGCAGATAGACGTGATGCAATTGCAGAAGCCGTTTTGGATCCAGCGCTCAAAGAAAGACAGTTTATGTGGGACACAGGCCCTGGCGTCGATGAACTCTCGAGGCCAGAGCGCCATCCGGACTGGGACACCACAGCAGATCCTTAAAGACTCTACCTGCGCACCCGCTGCCCGCGGAATGTATTAATAAAGCCTTTGGACGTTTGAGCGGGATCGAGACCTAAAACCATGGCCATTTGCTGCACAAAACCACGAACATAAATCTCTGCGGGCAATGCGGAAAACTCGTTGGATTCGATGGCCACAAGATGATGCCGGCCTATTTTGGTCAGTTGGGCGATTTGTTCAAGGGAAAGCGATTGCGACTCACGGGTGCTTTTTAGAAAAAAACCATCCACGACAGAAGGCAGAGGGGTTGGCGCAGGTGCTGCAATGGGTGCTGCTCGTGATTCATTTTTTGTATGGGCAGCCACTGGAGGTTGCTCTTTGATAGGCTCATCAATGCGGGCACCTCCGTTTTCGCGAGGTCGATCTTGCTCTGCCCTTGCCGAAGACGTACCTGAAGCGAGGTATCCGTCGTATTCGCAACGCCGCTTTGCATCGCTTAACACCCAAAATGCTTCATCGATTTCGTGTTTGAGTTCTTCGATCTCATGGGGATCATGAATGTTGTAACTGGCCAGGGTCTCAGGGCTTAAAAAACCGCAGATCCTGCGGTATGCAACGGTCACTTCCCGATCCGATGCGCGGGAATCGATATCAAGTGTGTCGTAATAAGAACGAGATCTTTTCTGTGCCTGCTTCATGCCCTACCCAAATCGCTGCAACACAACGAAGTTCGCGTCAATCACGGGAGGACACGAGCGTCAAGCCGAAGTTTCGAAGAACAACCGCTTGCACACCGAAGCCTGCCATGTGACCGATGCAATTCCCATTATGCTTGAAAGTTTGCAGACACCTAAAAAATATCAAAAACGTCAAACATACTCTGCAATGAAATCGAGGATCGGTGGGTAAACATCTTCAGGTGCATGACGGCCGACCAGCAAATCCACATGACCATAATCAATACGATCACCCATTTTTGTGCCTATTTCGCGCAGTCGAACATCCGAAGATCGTAATCGGCGAGAAAGCGCAACCATGGATGCTGGCGGTACAATGCGATCGATGCTTCCGCTAAGCAAAAGGATCGGCGCGCTGATCTTCTCCAAATGAAATTCGTGGGCATAGGGACTGCTAAGTGAAGGTTCTCGGATAGCGGTCGCAAGCTCGTGGATCATCTGGAAAGGCACATCATCGATGGATTCTCGGACAAAACGCGTCACAATTTCTTCGTCCATATTGCTTGGATTAAGTGCAACACCATCGCGTACCCAGGTCGCAAGTGGCATGAACATACGCCCTGCCATCCCGGAAAGCCGACGCAAGGGCAACACCCCACCAAGACTCTGGGCATCGGCCCAGCGCATGGCCAAATCAAGAAACTGCTGCTCCTTAAGTCCCAATGGAAGGTAGCCTAAGAGCGGTGTACCCACCGCGACAATCCCTTTGAAAAAATTTTTGTCGCAACGCACCGCTGATGCGAGAAGCAACATGCCTCCCATGGAATGACCGACACCAAAAACACGATCACAACCCGCATGTTGACGGATAGCCGCAAAAACTGCCGGCAGATCATGTTCAAGATACGAGAGAAATCCCCAAGAGTCGGAAACTGAAGAGGCTGTTTCCTTCATGGGCCTGCTTAAGCCTGCACCACGCAGCTCCACGATATAAACCGGATATCCCCGTGCAGCCGCTGCGCGGGCGAGAGAATATCGGGAAGAAAGATCAAAATGCAGTCGATTCCCACCAAGGCCATGCAGCATGACAATAGGCTCTGATGTCACCGATATTGCCGGATGTAATACATGAACAGCCAGCAACCAAGACCGTTCCACAGGCACAGTGAAGGTTTCGCTATGCAATGCGCTCAAATCCCCATCACCTTTCTGAATACCTAAGATATGGTGCAGAGAAGAACGCGCTACAAGCAATTATTTGACATGGTGCATCATGACTTTTATCCTGTGGCCGCTTTCTTGGTGATCCGAAGAATGGGGGCTGAAAATGAGAGAACAGATTCTTCTGACAATCAATTCACGGTCAGTCCGACGCGAATGGGTTGCAGGAACCTGGGAAAGCCTTGGAGTTATGAAACATAAGAAGCCTAATAATCCCTCTTTAAATCCTCACGAAGAAAAAGTTCTTCATCTGCGAGGGCAACTTGAAGTCGATGACGATTGTGCCTTGGAGCTCGCATCCAACGACCCCATGGTGATGCAACGCCTCCTCGCTATTGAAGCCAATATTATTGCTGCCGCACGAGCACGGGCCGCGATCAAGGACGATGAAGATTGATTGTATATTAAGAGAACGCAGGCTAATGGCCAACGCATGAATAAATTAAGTGCTGCGGGACGTTTATGGCGCGATGCGCCCACAGTGTCGCTCAAAGAACCCCGGCGATTTATTCGATTGCTTCTCGAACAGCGCGGGCTTGTGGATGACACTTCACGAGAAATTTATCTTGCGCCCAGTTTAAGCCATATTCCCGATCCTGCGTTGATGGCGGATATGGATATCGCTGTCAAACGGATTATTTCTGCCATCAAAAGCCAAGAACACATCACGGTTTATGGGGACTACGATGTGGATGGTGTTTCTTCAGCGACCATTTTGGTGTCATTTCTTCGCAAACTTGGTGCCAAAGCAGATTTTTATATTCCTGACAGACGAACCGAAGGCTACGGACTCAATCTTGCAGCCGTGGAGCATATTGCTACACAAAGCCCACTGATGATCACGGTCGATTGCGGTATTACAAGTGTTGCTGAAGTGGCACGCGCCAATGAACTTGGTTGCAACGTGATCATTGTTGACCATCATCAAGTTCCCGATCCCATGCCTGCGGCCATTGCATGTTTAAATCCACACAGGCCCGATTGCCGCTATCCATTCAAACCCCTCTGTGCGGCCGGTGTAGCCTTTATGCTCGCCATCGCGTTGCGGCGGACACTTCGGGAGCAAGGCTATTTTACGGTCTACAAAGAACCCGATGTTCGCGAATTATTGGACGTCGTCGCCCTTGCCACTGTGGCTGATATGGTACCACTTGAAGGTATCAATCGCATTTTGGTGCATGCGGGATTGCAACGCATGACCACCCATCCCCGTGCTGGGATCTACGCGCTCATGAAAGTTGCAGGCATCGATCCTGAACAAATCAAAGCGAGCCATCTTGGGTTTCAATTGGGACCGCGTATCAATGCGCGTGGACGCTTGGAACACGCTGGGCAAGCCGTCGAATTGCTTCTTTCTGATGATAAATATTTGTCAGAGCACATTGCCCAAATGCTCGATCATGCCAATCGCGAACGCAGACGGATTGAATCCGAAACCGTTGAAATCGCCATGAAGCGTATTCAAGAAGAAGGCACATGGAAAAAAACATCGGGTCTCGTACTGTATGATCCCACATGGCATCCCGGTATTTTAGGACTTGTCGCAAGCCGCGTCATGCAAAAATACCACAGACCTACGATTGTGATCGGCGAAGGCGGCAAAGGATCGGGACGCAGTATTCCAGGCGTCGATCTCCATCATGCTATGCATGCTGGTTCTGCCCTTCTTGAAAAATTTGGTGGGCATAAAGCAGCTGCCGGACTCACAATTATTGAAGAAAATATTGATGCCTTTCGAGCGTGTTTTCAACAGGACGTCATTGAGCAAATAGGCGAGCCTCCTTATACGCCTGAAATGATACCCGATCTCACGGTAAACACCTCAGAACTCAATCTCGGCGTGATCGAACACCTGCGCCAAATGGAACCCTTTGGGCATCACAATCCCGCACCGTTGTTTGTCGCCCATCATGTGCCCATCAAAGAAATGCGCATTGTGGGCGAAAAACATTTGAAGCTCCGCTTGGGCAATGAAAAACATGATGCGATCATGTTTAATCAAGCGCCTCTCATGCAAACCTTGGGATCCCATGCGGATATCGTTTTTGGCATCGAGGAAAATCATTACCGAGGAAACACCACGCTGCAATTGCGGGTGGAGGATGTGCGAACGGCATAATCAAGGCTGCATGCCGCTCAAACTAAAGCTCACACCTGCATAGGGAAGAACTTTCGGATCTTTTAAACCGAGAAGCAACGTATCGGCCCGCTTCTTTGAAATAAAATCAACCTGGGGTGCATTGAGTTTATCAAATACGTTGAGGACATTGCGTGTAAAACTTAAACGCCGCCAATTTTGAAAATAAGCATAATACGGCAGGAACTTCACCGGTAACAAGTAAATGCTGTAAATAGGCAACACCATGCATGCCGCGATCACACGCGAAAGCTGCAAAAGCCATGAACGTGGTAAGAAGCGCAAAAATACTTTCCTTATAGGCTCAACGCCATAGCGCACCAGTGCATTACCCTCTTCCGAGTAAACCCACACGATCAAACGTCCACCTGGTTTAAGGTGCCGTCTTAAGTTGTGGATAGTCGCTTCTGGACTGTCGGTATGGTGCACCACTCCGATGCTCATCACAATATCGAACTTACGACCAAGATCCATGGTTGCAATATCCGCCTGGACATAGGTCACATTACGAACATCTTTATTTCGTTGTTGCGCAATGGATACCGCATTGAGATCGACTGCTGTCACATGCCGCGCAATGGGCGCAACAAAACCTGTATGCTGTCCAGAACCACATCCCGCATCCAGAACATCTTTGCCACGAAAGTCTTCCAAAACGAGTGGTTGGATCCAGTCCTTGAACAAAAATAATTCGCGATCCTCTAACATGGACCACTGCTCAAACCACTCCGATTGTTGCTTTTGTACTACACCCTGGGCATTTCCCACCATGTGAACCTCCAAATAGAGCAACAAACGAACATAACAACCTTGGCGAGAGCAAAATGTTGGCCTCGGACACGGATAATAGGAACCCCATGATCCACACAGAGCGGTTGGAACTACGATTATGGCATGATGACGATCTCGCTGCTTTTGCTGCACTCAACGCGGATCCAGAAGTCATGCGCTTCATGCCGAACATGCTTACGCGCGATCAAAGCGATGCCGTGCTTCAGCGATTTGAACAGCATCACATCCAATATGGCTATGGGGTGTGGGCAGCCACATTGCGATCCACTGGTGAATGGATTGGTGCCGTGGGACTCAATCATCCTATGCTCGTCGCGCATTTCACGCCATGTGTTGAAGTATTATGGCGCATCGCACGCAAGCACTGGAACCAGGGTTACGCCACCGAAAGTGCCCAAGCTGTGTTGGACTTTGGATTTCACACATTGAAGCTGCAAGAAATCGTAGCGTATACAACCGTGCCCAACACACCATCGCGACGCGTGATGGAAAAATTGGGGATGACCCACGATCCAGTCGATGATTTTCAGCATCCCAATTTGCCCGAAGATCATCCATTGAGAACGCATGTGTTATATCGGGCAAAATGGGACTAAAAATCACGGTTGAACCCAAGTACGACTTTCGGCACAATCCTGCCCATGAATGCTCAAGAACATATTGATCTCATCAACCATTTCAGTGCGCACAATTATCACCCCTACCCTGTCGTTTTGGCCGAAGGCGAAGGCGTTTGGGTCAAGGATGTTGAGGGCAAACGTTATCTCGATATGCTGGCGGCCTATTCAGCGGTCAATTTCGGACATCGACATCCCGCATTGATTGCAGCTGCCAAAGCACAACTTGATAAAATAACACTCACAAGCCGTGCGTTTCATAATGACCAATTGGGTCCATTTTGTCGCGATCTCGCACAATTGTGCGGCATGGAAACTGTGCTTCCCATGAACACTGGAGCCGAAGGCGTGGAAACCGCCATCAAGCTTGCACGCAAATGGGGCTATGAGAAAAAAGGTGTTCCCGGCAATGAGGCAGTGATTTTGGTCTGTGATGGCAATTTTCACGGACGCACCATCACCATCGTAAGCTTCAGCACCGATGATCAGGCACGCGGGGGATTTGGACCTTATACCCCTGGCTTTAAAGTCATCCCTTACGGTGATGCCGATGCCCTCGAAGCTGCAATCACCGATCGCGTCGTTGGATTTTTGTTTGAACCTGTCCAAGGCGAAGCGGGCGTTGTGTTCCCACAAGATGGCTACATCAAAAAAGTGCGCGAGATCTGTACACGCAAAAACGTGCTGATGATCGCCGATGAGATCCAATCAGGTCTTGGGCGCACAGGAAAAACGTTTGCCTGCGATCATGAAAACGTAAAACCCGATGTATACATTTTGGGCAAAGCGCTGGGCGGTGGGATCATGCCTATTTCGGCTGTAGTCTCATCCCATGATATTTTTAGCGTCATACGTCCTGGCGATCATGGCAGTACGTTTGGTGGTAATCCACTGGCAACCGCGATTGCACGCGAAGTGATCAGATTGCTTAGAACCGGCGAATTTCAAACCAATGCCACAAAACTGGGCAAAGTACTCTTTGACGAACTGACAGCAGCACGTTTGCCTGCGGTCAAAGAAATCAGATCCCGTGGCTTATGGGCAGGTATCGTGGTGGACACCAAGTTCGGCAATGGACGCCATTTTGGTGAAAAACTCATGGCCAATGGGCTTTTATGCAAAGAAACCCACGAGAATACGATCCGATTGGCACCCCCGCTTTGTATCAGTGAAAGTGACTTGGGCTTCGCGCTTGAGCGGTTGAAGAAGGTTTTGAACCCCAATTAACACAGGGCGGTTCACGAACCGCCCCTACAGAGAACAAGAAACCGATCCAAATTCAACGATTTTCTAGCAAAAATGTCATGAGTGCCTTTTGCGCATGCAGACGATTTTCTGCTTGATCAAAAACACGCGATTGCGGGCCATCTATCACTTCAGCGGACACTTCTTCGCCGCGATGTGCAGGCAAACAATGCAAGAATATGGCATCGGGCTTCGCACGTTTCATCAAACGTCCATCCACTTGGAAACCGGAAAAATCACGCACGCGTTTGGCTTGCTCTTCTTCTTGTCCCATAGAAGCCCAAACGTCGGTATACACCACATCGGCACCTTCAACGGCACCCAAATCATGACATACTTCAATTTTAGCACCCGAAGCCTTTGCGGCTGTCTGGGCCTCACGCACAATTTCATCTTTGGGCGCGTATTCTCGGGGCGTAATGATCCGCACATTCACGCCTGCCAATGCGCCGCCGAGCATCATGGAATGGGCCATATTGTTGCCATCGCCCACATACACCAATGTTTGTCCGGCCAAGGTCCCACGGTTTTCTTTGATGGTCTGCAAATCTGCCAAGATCTGACACGGATGCAATAAATCATCCAAACCGTTGATCACGGGCACGCGCGACGCCGAGGCCAATCCTTGAACCTCTTCATGCTTGTAGGTTCGGATCATCAAAATATCGAGATAGCGCGACAATACTTTGGCAGTATCCGTAATCGGTTCACCACGACCAATCTGAATGTCACGGGAGGACAAAAAGATGGCCTGTCCGCCCATTTGAATGGCGCCAGCTTCAAAAGATACCCGTGTGCGTGTCGAACTCTTCTGGAAAATCATACCGAGCACTTTGCCGCGCATGGCTTGGGCATAGGCTTCGGGGCGTTGCTTCATGTGCGCAGCACGGTCGAGCACCAATGTTTGTTCTGCGGCTGAAAGATCGAGATCACGGAGAAAATGTCGTGTCATGGGTGGATGATATAACCAACCCATCACCCCGTTACAAGAAGAGCAAAACTATGATAAATCATGTGCATAATAACTTCACGGGCGATTCACGAATCGCCCCTACAAGAAAACAATGAGACCACCCGTGAACCATGACCATTGCACTGTTCTTTTGCATTACGGCGAATTGGCGCTTAAAGGCAGAAACAAACACCGATTTATTCGGCAATTGTTGCTCAATCTTCGGGACAACTTTCCCGCAAACGATATTGCCAAGATTGAACGCTTAGAAGGCCGTGCGATGGTCAAATTTAGCCGGCCATGGGACGATGAGCTCCATACACGTTTGCAATGTGTCTATGGGTTTGCCGATTATTCACCCGCTCACGTCTGCGCGCCCACGCTTGATGCCCTCAAATCAACCGCCTGCGATGTAGCATCCAAACTTTCTTATGAGAGCATGCGGGTTACAGCACGTCGAGGCGTCAAAAAGTTCCCATACGACAGCATGGAGATCCAACGCGTTGTGGGATCTGCATTGATGGATCTACGTCCTGTTCCCGTCAAAATGAAACATGCGGATCTCAACGTACGCATTGAAGTCATGGAAGATCGTGCGTTTGTGTTTGCCGAAAAGATAAAAGCCGCAGGTGGACTTCCCGTTGGAAGCAGTGGACGTGTGCTTGCGCTGCTTTCGGGCGGCATTGATTCACCGGTTGCAGCCGCACGCATGCAGCGACGTGGATGTCAGGTGGTGTTTTTACACTTCCATAGCCAACCCTATCAATCAAGCGCAGGACGCGACAAAGCCATGGCGTTGGCACAGCATTTGGCGCGTTATCAAGTACATACCAAAATAATTCTCGCACCCCTCGGCGATTTACAGCGCGAGATCATTACCCATTGTCCACACAAATTGGTCGTTGTGCTTTATCGGCGTTTTATGTTTCGGATCGCCGAACGACTTGCCAAACAAAATCGTTGCAAAGCATTGATCACAGGCGAAAGTCTTGGTCAAGTTGCGTCACAAACATTGACCAATATTCAAACCATTAATGAAGCCATATCACTTCCTGTGTTGCGTCCATTGATTGGATTTGACAAACTTGAAATCATCAATCAAGCCATTCAATTGGGCACCTATGACACCTCGATACAACCCGATCAGGATTGCTGTCAGCTATTCATGCCCACATCACCTGAAACCCACGCCTCCATTGATGAGATCATGGAAGCCGAATCAGCGCTTAATATCAAAGTATTGTGTGATGATGTGATCAAGCGCACAGAATTACTTTCTGTGGAGGCATGTTGGTGACGCTCTTTTCTGCTGCCTATGATCGAACATTTCGTGGACCGTTGGCTGAACGCATGCGACCCAAATCGCTCGCCGATTATGTGGGCCAAGATCACATTGCGGGCAAAAGCAGCATGCTCATACGGATGCTCCAACGAGGACATTTGCCTTCGATGATCTTGTGGGGTCCCCCAGGAAGCGGAAAAACAACGCTGGCACAATGTTTGGCCGCCGATTTTAAAGCGATATTTGAATCGGTTTCTGCCGTACTAGCAGGCGTCAAAGAACTTCGTGAAGTCATCGAACGTGCCGGGCAACGTCGTGCGCAACGTGCAGAGCGAACATTGCTTTTTGTTGATGAAATTCATCGATTCAACAAAGCCCAACAAGATGCTTTGTTGCCCTATGTGGAATCGGGTCTTTTAACACTGATTGGTGCAACCACAGAAAACCCTTCGTTTGAAGTCAACAGTGCCTTGCTCTCGCGCTGTCGTGTTCTCGTGTTGAAACCACTGACCGGTGAGCAGCTGATCACCATTTTAAAACATGCATTGACTGATCGTGATCGCGGTTTAGGTGCTCTACGATTAAATGCAGACAAAGCCACACTCGCTGCCATGGCCGCCGCAGCCCACGGTGATGCGCGACGTGCACTCACCACGCTTGAAATATCTGCCGATCTCGTTGACGATGGTGGGACGATTACACCCGCAGAAGTTGAACAAGCCATTCAAGATCGAACCATTCGCTATGACAAAGCGGGAGAAGAGCACTACAACGTCGTAAGTGCATTCATCAAAAGCATGCGTGGGTCGGATGCAAATGCCTCTATCTATTGGATGACCCGCATGCTCGAAGCGGGCGAGCCACCTCGTTTTATTCTGCGACGCATGGTCATTTTTGCGAGCGAAGATATCGGCAATGCTGATCCGCGAGCGCTTGAGGTGGCAATCAACGCACATCGTGCCTATGAATTTGTGGGCCTTCCAGAGGCTGCGTTGGCCATGAGCCAAGCTGCCGCGTATTTGGCGCACGCACCAAAATCCAATGCATCCATCATGGCCTACGTGGCCGCACGCAAGGATGTGAAGCAATTGGGTGCACTTCCTGTCCCCATGAAACTTCGCAATGCAACAACCGGTTTGATGGCACATTTAGGTTATGGTGAAAACTACAAATATCCGCACAACTTTGAAAATCATTATGTTGAAGAGACATATCTGCCGGATGAGTTGATTGGGCGGGAATATTACAAACGGGACCCCCGCATTCGCGAGGATGACACGACCTAATGCACCCTCGCCGTAATTCCCTGCTGCATCATGATCTCACCTTCTGTGAGCAATAATTCATCAAGACGTGCTGCAATGATTTCTGGGGATGCCTCTTTGCATGCAAGACGCACAAAAAGTCGATAATGCCCAGCTTCTGCACGAGCAAGCCGTGAATAAAATGTGCGAAGCGACGGATCTTCCAAGTATTCGCCCAGTAAAAACAGCCGTTCCCAAGAACGTGCTTCGACAATGCCAACAATCAGAAGCCAGTCGATCTTACGCGCACTGGGATGGCCTTGTCGCCGAAGTTTCATCAACGCAACCACGTAAGGATCACCCCGGTCTGAACCAAGCATGGCACCACGTGCATGAAGCAAATCAACAACCTGTTGAAAATGTCGCAATTCCTCTTGCGCCAATCGTGCCATAGCCAACAAAAGATCTGTGTCTTCAGGATATGAACTGATCAAAGAGATCGCAGTCGCGGCCGCCTTGCGTTCGCAATGGGCATGATCTTGTAACAATGCAATGAGATCGCTTTTGGCAACATCAACCCATATTCTAGGGGTAGGAACTTTAAGGATCTGATGCGGATGTTGCATTTCGGCATCGATACGTTCAAGGGAAATGGCGACGCTCATATATCCGCACCTATTTCAATTTCAATGGCTTGAAATCCTGCATCGCGAATAGCGCGTGCCACAGAGGAAGTGCCTTCTGGGCACACGGCGATCATCGATCCTCCACCCCCACCGCCGGTAAGTTTCGCACCTGTTGCACCGTGATTGCGCGCAAGATCAACAAGCATTTCAAGTTCAGGACAGGAAACCTGCAATGCATTCAAAAGGCCATGGTTAAGATTGAATAACAAACCCAGTTCTTGCCAATCGCCTTTTTTGAGTGCTTCAGCACCCGCAAGAACCAAAGTATCAATGTCCTGGAAAATGCGTTGATACAAATGAGGAGACGCATCAAAACCTGCACGCACGCGTGCCACCATTTTTGCGGTCAGGCTTTGAACGCCCGTCATACCGATCACCAATGGTAAAGGCTCCCCAAGTGCAATATTTGTGATGATAGGAGCTTCACCTTTTTGAAACATCATCAAACGGCCATAGGTGGCCATGGTGTTATCAATCCCCGATGCCGTGCCATGGGCGATGGTTTCCGACGCATAGGCCAAGGCATTGACGCGTTCATTTGAAAGACCTAGCGCAAAATACGTATCCAATGCGCGTACAACAGCAACAGCCAAGGCAGCTGAGCTACCAAGCCCTGCGGCACGTGGAATTTGTGGATCGATACGGATAATCATATCGCGATCATTCAAACCAAGATCATCCAAAATGACCGAAAGACAATCTTCCAAAGAGCTTGCATTGGCTTGCTTTCGGACCACACGTTCGACACCCCAGGTTGGGATCACAAGTCGTATGCCGGGTGTATCAGAAGCAAGAACGCGCGCACCCACGGCCAATGGAACAGGCGCTGCAATCGCATGGGTTCCATACACCACCGCATGTTCACCAAGTAAAATCACTTTGCCCGCACCCGTACATTCGGGTGAAAAAGCAACCTGCGGCTCAGTATCGTACGTCGTAAGTTCGCGGATAATTTCTTGGGCCTTCCACATTTTAACTTCACCACTGGCCACCAAGGATTTTACCACCTGTTCAAAAATAGCCGATGAAGCCCCTGCGGACGCCGCCACACTGCGTGCATGCAAATTCATATGGCCACGCTGGATCCCATCGGTGACCAAGGCACGAAGTGCCGAAAAATTTTGTGCAAGTCCTGCTGCAACCATCACTTCAGAGAGTTGCGCTGCGGAGGGTGTCCCCAAAATACGATGGGCAAGCGCTACCATGGGATTAGACTGTAAATTACCGCCCACAACACCCACTTTGATGGGCATTTTCAGACGGCCACGTAAATTGCCTTCGGCATCTTTCCACCATTGTGTAAGCGACGTGTAAGATCCGGTACGTGCAGCATAAGCATGAGCGCCTGCTTCCATGGAACGCCAATCGTTGCCTGTCGCGATGGCAACGGCATCAATGCCATTCATAATCCCTTTGTTGTGTGTTGCGGCTCTGTACGGATCGACCGCCGCAAAATCATTGGCCAGGATCACGCCATCACATACTTCTTCGCCGCTGTAGCCTTTGCCCTCAAGACTCCTCAATGAAAACACCACTTCAGCGCATGCAAGCGCGCGATCGGCGAGATTTGATAAGATCCGAAGAAAAGCTTTTCCACCAGTCAGTTCTTCCAAGAGCGGCGCCACTTCTTCACACATACTATTCACCATATTGGCGCCCATGGCATCGCACGTATTCACCACCAGATGTATTACAAGCATTTCGGCTTTGGTGGTCGGTGCACGATGACGAACCACTTCGACATCAAGCGCCCCACCACCGCGGGCGACCATCCGAGGATGCAAGCTGTTGGCAAGCTCAAGGATCGTTTGACGTGCCGCCATCACCGCTTGGCGTGCTTTTGTAATGGATGGAACTTGGGTAATTTGCACTTGTCCCAAAAGAACAGATTCTGCTGGAATACAACGAAAGCCACCACCAGCACGTGCTGCTAACGCAGCAGAACTGATGGCCGCAATGATCGACGGTTCTTCAACCACCATAGGAATAATGCGTTCTACATCGTTGATCACAAAATTAAGGCCCAAGCCCATCGGTAAGCCAAAAACACCGATGACGTTTTCAACCATTTTATCGGCATCGCGATCGGTCAAACGAAATCGTCCCGCCAACAATGCATCGCGATCGGTCGCGCTTAAAATATTTTTTTCAACAAGAATGCGAAGGCGATCCTGTCCTGAAAGTCTGTAAAATCCTGAAAGACGCGAGGTTACCACATCATGCTCCTGCAACAACCGAAACACCTGCTTGGGCCTTATGGAGATCCAAATCGACAAGATGATTTTCTTGGGCAATCAAAATACGAAATTTATCGCAAGCATCGCGATCAGCAAACCACGCCATTCCGAGATCGCCCCCACCTGCGCCCGAAGGTTTATACACGCCACCACAATAATGGGCCAGCTTGCGTGCTCTTGCATGCCCTGGCGTTAGCATCGGTAAATCCATCAGATCGCCTAGGCGACACAACATCGATGAATAGGAATCTACGATTGAAATAAAACGATTGATGTCGCCCTCGGCCCAAGCCGCCAGACCTTCTTCAGCAAGCGCACAGAGATCACGAACCACGGGCATCATCTGTTTAGGATTTTCGGAACATGCCCAATGAAATTTTTCGAGCCTGGTGGCTGTGTTGCTGCTTTCTTGGGGCCAGATATAAACCGCATGCAGGTTTTGAGGCCAAGCAAGATCGTCACTGATTGTCACGTCATCCCCATGCCATTGTACCGAACGTATGCCGCCGAAATAGCTTGCAACAACGTCCATACCACTGCCACGATGATTTTGTTCTGCTTGGTGCAATGCAATCAATTGACGCCACGAGAACACGGGCGGTTCACGAACCGCCCCTACAGAAGAACCACAACAATCTGATTTTTTTTCACGAACCAACGCCCCTACATATTCTTCAACTGCTTTCGCGGTTGCGACCATCAATGCTGCGCTTGAACCAATGCCAAGCTTGATGCCCGTTTTGAGATCGGAAAACGCGGACGTGTCCACCGTAATCGCAGCATCGTGTAGATCCGGTGCACTCGCTTCAATCACCCGACGAACAAATCCGAAATATGGATCTAACTCACTAAAAATATCTGGTGATGTTTTATGGCCCGAAGAAACACAAACATGTCCAGGATGCGTACAAATCGTTGTTTCGGCAAATCGATCGACAGCCATCACAAGACCTGGTGCACCATGCAATACAGCATACTCCCCAAGAAGAACCACTTTCCCGGGTGCTCGCGCCGTCAACATGCGCTTCACTGAAGAACCTCATTGACCTGAACACCTGAGCCCAATCCCACAATTTGCACCGCTTCAACACCCGGTACAGATCGAAGATCTTCGGCAATACGTTCGGCGTCATCGCCCTGGCAAATGACTTTGACCTGCGGCCCTGCATCCATGGTAAAGCATGCAGCAATACCCGAGGCACGAAGCGCACGAACACGATGCATCACTTCAACCGACGCACCATTCCAGTACAAAAGTCCGGGATCTGCCGCCAACATCACTGCATGCATTTTGAGGCAGCTTTGTTCGGTAACAGAGGCAAGTAAATCAAAATCACGCGTCGCAATCGCACCGCGCATAGCATCGAGATCCTGCGACGATGTTTCAACCCATGCAGGGTAATAAGGTGATGTGGATGCTGTGAGTTCCATCCCTGCCGATGAAGATGTTATTTTACGATCCAAGCGCGTCATCACAACAACTATTTTTAATGGCCATTGATCGCCCGAAAGGAGTTGTTCAGCATAGGCACTCCGATTATCTCCTGGCGATCCCCTATGCATTTCAACAAAGCCACCAAAAATAGACCTCGCCGCCGAACCTGATCCGCGCCTGGCCAAGCATGTCAATTCACGGGGCGTAAGATTTAAATTTGCCGCCGTAGAGGCTGCCGAAGCCAGTGCTGCAAAACCCGAGGCAGAAGAGGCAAGACCTACTGCAAGAGGAACAGTGCTTGTGCTCACCACATGGGCCGCATCACTTCGACCCGCAATCGTACGAACAAGATCCAGAAATTCTGTCACACGTGCGTATTCACGCCCTTGTGCAGCAAGCCCATTGATTTCAACAATGTCGGGGCCTGATATACCTAAAAACGTCACCGCTGTTGTGCTGTTAAGCTTACCCAACGTGACCGAGATAGAACCAACAGCAGGAATATTCAGCGCAGCGTCACTCTTGCCCCAGTACTTCACGAGAGCAATATTGGCACCGGCCACCGCCTGCATCGTTTTACTTCTCAAATGCACTGTGTTCGTCCTCCATCGACGGCTATTGATGTACCACGCATATAGGCGGCACTAGGGCTTGCAAGAAAAACAGCAAGTGCCGCAATTTCACGAGGTTCTGCCAAACGATGTTCGGGAACTGCAGCGGTCCATCCTGCAAGAATGGACTCGGGCGAAACATGGTTGTTCGTGGCAAGAGTGTCACGAAGTTTTGTTAAACGATCGGTATTGGTGAACCCAGGCAAAATATTATTCACCGTGATCCCAGGAGGAAGTTCTTTGGACAATGTTTTTGACCAGCCTCCCATGGCCGCACGCACGGTATTGGATACGCCCAAATGGTGAATCGGTTCACGCACCGATGTCGATACAATGTTGATGATGCGGCCATAGCCCAGCCGCTCCATGCCAGGAACAAAATTTTGTGCCAGCACATGAGACGCCAACACGTGCTGCGTAAAAACGCGCATCATCGTGTTTGTTGTGGCCTTAAGCAACGGTCCTGGCTCAGGACCGCCCGAGTTGTTGATCAAAATATGCACATCACCCATACGAACAGAAATTTCTTCTGCAGCACGCGCCGTTGCATCCAGATCAGTAAGATCGACCGAAACAGAAATTGCATCCACGCCTTTGGCATTAAGCGCACGTGTTGTTTCTTCAAGTGATTTTGGATCGCGACCAAGAATAGCCACGGAAACGCCTTCGTCCGCCAAGGCGTCGGCAATGGCCCGACCAATGCCACGACTTCCTCCGCACACCACAGCACGTTTTCCATGAAGACCTTCGGACATGTTACGCGTCTCCTTGAAATTCTCTCACCAGAACACTGGCATAGCCACCCGAAGGCAATGAAAAGCAAAGACGCAAATCCTCGCCGTCCATCGAAACATCAAGTTCTTCAGGAATAACAACATAGGGCCGACGTGTACCCTCTGCAATGGATCCAATGCGCGCAAACATGTCCACATCCATCCCAAAGCGTTCATAGACGGATGCTTCCTGTGCAGCAGTCTCCCCTTCGGTCATCAACATTTTGGGTCCAAGCATCGGGCCTGTCACACACAATTCACCTTGATCCAGACGGGTTTGATCATGCGCAGGATCTTCACACAAAAATGCCGAACGGCCAGCATGACGTTGCAGAGCATCACCTGCCTGCACCACATTCAAAGTGCCTGCACGCATGCGTTCAGACAAACAAACATTAAACAAAGCCGACTGAACCGATGAAATAGCCATGCGGTACTGGCGTTTGTCGGGATGACGTTTCGACGCGCCCTGAAGTGCAAGAAGCCCCTCCCGGATTGTATTGCCATCGTAACCAAACCGTTGCGAGCCATAAAAGTTAGGAAAACCCACCGTGCGTATATGTTGCGCGATCTCAGCGCAGCGCTGTTCCGCATCCGCTCCCACGCCTCGCAACCAAAGAAGAAATCGATTGCCGCGAAGATGCCCTGTTTTCAATTTATTGCCATGACGCGCCCAGTGCAGAACTTTAAATTTTTCGCCTGAAAAGTTCCAATCCATGTCCACTTTGTCGGCACGCACTGACACATATTGGCGCGTGATCCCTATTTTGTCTTTCATCCCTGCCACGCCCAGATCACGAACAGGAATGCCTGTATGGCGTGAAATTTCATCTAACAGAGAAGGCGTGGTGAGATTTTTCTTTTCAATCCAAAGATAAACATGGTCACCTTCGCCGCTGGGCTCATACGCAGGAATTTCTTCTACACAAAAATCTTCGTCGCCTGATTTAAAGATACCGCCACATCCAGGAATATGTGCGGACATACGTGGCATCTTCGATGCTGCAAAAAAAAGGTCATTAATCATTATTTTACTATCCCAACATAAAGATGTGCTGCACCAAAACTTAATCGCGAAAATTTAACATCACGAAGACCCGCACGGACCATCGAAGCAGCAAATACTTCTGGTGCAGGAAATTTCGCAACGGAGTCTTTAAGATACGTATATTCTGTCGACCGGCCTGCAAAAATTCGTCCCAAGAGAGGAACCACACGGTGAACATACAGACGTGCAAAAAAGCCAAAGGGGCCAGTACTCGGCTCGCCCAATTCAAGCACCGCAACCCGACCACCTGATTTTGTCACGCGGATCATTTCACGCAATCCCAGATCGCGATCAGGTACATTGCGAATGCCAAAGCTGATGCATGTCCCCGAAAATTGTTGGTCCACAAAGGGCAAAGCCTCGGCGCTTCCGCCCAGCAGTTCAATCCTTTGCTGCAATTGTGATGCAATAATTTTTTGGCGGCCGACGGCCAACATCGCATTGCTTGGATCCACACCCACCACCATGCTTTGTGGGATTGTCTGTGCAATCGCAAGCGCAACATCGGCAGTTCCTGTGGCCACATCAAGGACGCGATCACCTGGTTTAAGTTCCAACATCGCAATCAATTTTCGACGCCAACGTTGATCAAGGCCCAAGCTCATCATGCGATTCATGACGTCGTATTTAGGCGCGATTCTATCAAACATCGCGCCACTTCCCAAACGTGTTTCCATATTCAGTTCCTCGTTATCTTACGCGCTGCACAGATGCTTCTACCACGAAACGCAAAGGTTCTAGGGCATCACTTGGTGGCAATCGATCAATGGCCAGCGTTGCTTCTTCGGCATAGCGCAAAGCCAATGCTTTGGTATCTTCAATCACTTCAAGTTTTTTTGCACGAACCACAAGTTCATTCATTTCGGCGAGAGATGCATCTTGGGTGATCACATGACGCAGTTCAGCAAGCAAAGAGGGATCGCGTTCGGCGGCCAAGATCCATGGCCATGTCAACTTGCCCTCTTTTAAATCAACCAGAGGATCCTTGCCCAAAACGGCGGCATTTCCGTCCAAGTCAAGAAGATCATCCACCAATTGGAATGCCATCCCCAAACTGGTGCCCATGGTGCACAGTTCGGTTTCAATGCTTTTTTCTGCTGAAGCGACCCGAGCACCCGCACACAACGCCCATGAAAACAAACGTGCTGTTTTTCCACGAATAATTTCCAAATAAAGATCTTGGTTGGGAGAAAATGTCCCACGGCGTTCAAGCTGCAATGCTTCACCGGCAACCATGTCGCGCAGCGTATCCAACATATCGCATAACAGGTCAAAATGTCCTGTATTTGCAATAAAACGCAATGCAGTAACAAGAAGGTGATCACCGCCCAAAATACTGGCCGCATTGCCGTAAATCACGCGCGATGCTGTCGCGCCTCGGCGTTCATCGGCATCATCGATCACATCATCATGAAGCAGTGTTGCGGCATGAACCAACTCTGCCGCAATGGCGAGATCATGGCGTTCAGGCGCGTTCTTGGTCCCAAGGCGAGCGCCCAGCAAAACACACAAAGCGCGCACACGCTTTCCTGGAAGTGAAAGCAATTGCGCAGCAGCAGCCGAAACATGTTCAGATCGCGTTCCTGAAGCTCCTTCCAGTGCATCAATTTTTGATATCACTGTTTCGATCTCCGAGAGATCTGAAGCAAGCCAAAGTCTGATCTCTTCCAGTCGCGTGGAGGTATCCGTGCAACCATGACGCTCTGTCGTCAGCTGAAGTAGCGGCAAAACTTCCGATGCTGACACCGCTGTGGAATAACTGCTATGTTTCTGTATCACGATGCTCTCCACGGAAGATCACAGGGGAATTCGCATGGTTTTTACCCATACGCTTACCGCGCGTTTGTTTGACATCGACCGCGCAGGTATTGTCTTTTTCGGTCGTTTTTTTGAATACTGCCAGGCCGCCCTCGAAGAGCTCACAACTCATATCTTTGGACGATCCGATGCCGGTTTCACTGCCGGGTGGGGCATGCCGGTCGTCCACACCGATGCCGACTACCGTGCTCCCACGCATATGGGTGATCGACTTCGTGTTGAGGTTCGCATCGAAAAGATCGGAACCAAATCCATCACATTTCAATATACCATCATGGGTGATGAGGATTGCGTCATCCGAGCGATCTGTCGCATCACGCATGTTTGCGTCGATCTTAAAACTTTCAAAAGCTGCACTGTTCCCGCTGCATTCGTCGATGCCATGCGACGCCACGGTATGTTGGATCCCCTGCCTTAAAGCAGATCGGTCTATTTTCCCCATGCGATTCATGGGAAATTCCAAACACACGATAAAGTGTTTGGGAACTTGGGTTGCAGGCAAATGCGCTTTGCACCAAGACCGTACTTCGTTCACAGACAATTCGAACTCTGGTTTGGCAACAAGTGCAGCCAACAGCACTTGCCCCATGCAAGCATCATCCAATCCAACCACACACACGGAGGATACTCCGGGATGTTTCTCAAGAACACGTTCAATGGCCGATGGGCTTATATTTTCGCCGCCAGAAATAATCACATCATCACTGCGACCTTGAATTATCACGTGGCCATCGTGCACTGCACCGAGATCATGGGTTAAAAGTTCGTCTTGAAAACCAGGACCGTGCACCGCCAAATGCCCATCATGTGAAGTCACCTGACAAAAAGGCAAAGGCCATACATGCGCGTGGGGATCATCGGCAAATGATGTTGCGATTTGCGATCCTGCTTCGGTCATTCCCCATGACATCACAACAGGGATCTCAGCCGCACGCGCGCGTTGCAACAATGACTCTGGACATGCGGAACCGCCGATAAGTGCTGCACGCAATTTCGATTGCACCGGCAATCCTGGTTTTACATCAAGCAATTGATGCAGCATGGCGGGCACTAGGGATACAAGATGCACATCGCCTGTTTCGATTCGGGCATGGACCCTCGGTGCAGAAAACGGCAAACTCAGTTCAACGCACGTTGCGTACCACAAACAGCGCAAAAGCACCGCGATACCACCCACATGATCAAGCGGCAGACATAAAAGCCATGTGTCACTGGGCAAATGTCCCATGCGGATCATGGAACCCATGGCAGAAAAAAACAGTGTTTGCGTGGTAAGGATCACCAAGCGATTGCGACCGGTGGTGCCTGATGTAAAAACGCCCACGCGGGGTGCATTCATGGGCCATGCTACCGCCTGGAACACCCCCACCGCCTCGCTATCGCTCAGCGACTCCCCAAAAGGGAGAGTGTTAGCGGCAAGATCAACCGAACTCACCAGAAACGCTGCTTCTGATATTTTCAGCGCCTCTTGTATCTGAGACGAAGAAAAATCCCTGGGTGGGATCACAGCACACGCGCCAAGCCAGCCTATGGCGTGAAAATCGACGACCCAATCCATATCAAAGGGTCGATGCAGAAAAACACGGGACGTTTCGACAACACCTTGCGAGGCCATGAACGCTGCACGTTGCATCACGCGATCGCGCAATTCACGATAAGTCCATTGTAATGCACCATCACGTAGCGCAATATGATCAACCCGCGTGTTTGCTGCCACGTCAAGAGGATTGGGTAACTTACTCATCCAACCCTCTCTATGGGATCGAATGGTGTGTACAAACTTTCCACATCAAGCATGCCATCAACCACCAAAGGACTTACTTGAGGGATCTCCAACAAGGGCCCCAAAAATCCACAAGGCAAGAGGGGAACATCAAGAGAAGCGGCAACACAAGCCGCAGCATGACGACCGATACTCGACTCAAGTGCATGGGTGATCGTAATTTCAAAACCTGCAGCAATGGCCTTTCGCGCCATGTCTGTTGTGACCGACAAACCGCCTAAAAACATGGGTTTAAGCACAATGACATCCGCCGCACCCATTTCCAGTAATCGCAAAAATCCACCCGGTGTCACCACAGATTCATCGGCCGCAATTTTCATATCCACGCGCTCGCGGAGCCATCGCATGCCTGCGAGATCATCATGGGCGACCGGTTGTTCTGCAAGCGCAATATTCGCGGTATCAAACGTTCGCAAGGCATGCAGCGCCTCCTCGGCCGTCCACACACCATTGGCATCAACCCAAAGTGCAACGTCATTGCCAAGGGCTTCGCGTAAGGCATGAAGCAATCGTGCATCTTCATCGAGTGCACCGCGACCTACTTTGATTTTAAACGTTCGGATCCCTTGGCTGTAAGCAATCAATGCTTCGTCAACTGAGGAAACCAGTGCGTGAACAGGAACCAACGTTTTATCGGGCGGTTCACGAACCGCCCCTACAAGAGAACACCTGAGAGAAAGTTCTAAAAACGCTGTTTCTACCGCAAAATCCCATGCCTTCGCCCCATCGCCAAACCCTGGCCAGGGTGCCGATTCACCAACACCAATATCTCCGTCTTCATTTTCAAGACGCAACCATACACCCCGGCGCATTATCTTTTCAGATAAATGCTGCTCATAGGGATGCAAAGTCGCGCGTGAAATTTTCACAGAAGTGCTCCTGCCGTCAGCAATAGGGAAAAACGCACCATCATACGTGGGCATTCAGAAAAAGAGGCGTTAAGCGCGGCACCCGACGATTGATTGATTTTTTGAATCAAACGGATTGTAGGGATTAGCAATACGGTAGGAAGTGCCCATTCCCATCGGTGCGTTTGCACAGCCAATGCAACAATCAACAACAACGGAAGAATCAGCAACATAGCGATGAGACGACGCTGCCATGAAACGCCAAACCGCACCGCCAATGTGCGCTTGCCTGCAGCGGCATCGCTTGTTACATCACGAAGATTATTCAGTCCCAAAATGGCTGCGGCATAGTACCCAAGCGCAAATCCTGCGACCCATGCCTCTTGCGATACCCATCCTGTATGCAAAAAATAAGCACCGCACACCGCCACAGGACCAAAGAATAAAAACGCAACGCATTCACCAAGGCCATGGTAAGCAAGCGGCCAGGGGCCACCGGTATAGGCAATTGCCGTGATGGCAGACACCACGCCAATAGCACAAATAATCCATCCGCCGTACCAGACAAGCCACCCACCACAGAGCGCTGCTATCAACAGACTGATCAACGTGCCCACGTGCAATTGTGACGGAGTCAACCATCCCATGCTTGCGGCACGCGGGGGCCCTAAACGCTGATCCTGCTTGTCGGTTCCGCGTTCAAAATCAGCAGCATCGTTGTGCAAATTGGTTGCGATTTGCAAACACAATGTGGTCACCAAAGTCACGCCAAAAACGAGAAGTGAAGCATGCTTTTTCGCCGATGCAAGCACAAACGCCACCACAACGGGCGCTGCACCGATCACCAACGTAGGAAGGCGCATGGCCAAAAGCCATGCTCTTGTTTGCGTGTTGACACTCATCAAGGAAGCCGCTTGAATTGAGAAAAATCAGGTTCGCGTTTTTCAAGAAATGCGTTCTTTCCTTCTTGTCCTTCGTCGGTCATGTAAAACAACATGGTGGCATCGCCAGCCAGTTGTTGAATACCCGTTTGACCATCAAGATCAGCATTCATAGCCGCTTTCAAAAATCGAAGTGCGGTGGGCGATAGCTTTAACATCTCGCGGCACCATGCCACGGTTTCTTTTTCAAGATCCGCCAATGGGACCACTTTATTCACCAAGCCCATATCAAGGGCTTCTTTGGCATCGTATTGCTTGCACAAAAACCAGATTTCGCGTGCTTTCTTTTGGCCCACAATGTGCGCAAGATAGCCAGCACCAAACCCTGCATCAAAACTTCCGACACGCGGTCCCGTTTGTCCAAAGCGTGCATTATCGGCTGCCACGGTCAAATCGCAAACCACATGCAACACATGGCCGCCCCCGATGGCCCAACCTGCCACCATGGCCACCACAGGTTTGGGGAGTGTTCTGATCTGACGTTGCAGCTCAAGAACATTCAAGCGAGGTACGCCATCATTGCCCACATAACCTGCGGTTTTTCGAACACGTTGGTCACCGCCTGAGCAAAATGCTTGATCACCTTTGCCCGTCAAAATGATCACACCAATTTCAGGATCTTCTTTGGCATCTGCAAATGCCGACTGAAGTTCAAACACCGTTTGTGGTCTGAATGCATTGTGTACTTCAGGACGATTGATCGTGATCCTGGCAATACCCTCTGTCGATTTATGGTATTCAACATCTTCAAATTTTTTAGATTCAATCCACTTTACATCAGTCATTGTGCACCTCATGCCAAAGCTCTTGATGAGCCGAAAAACTGTTTTCAGGATCTATTTTTATATGAACAACATCGACACCACGGCGTTCAAAACACTCGTCAATCGTATGTTTAAAAGCATCCAGATCGGCACATACTAAATATCGTACGCCATAGGCTTTACAGAGAAATTCCCAGTCCACTCGAGGTTTCGTAATATACGCACGTTGAAATAATGTTTTGTCGCGATGGGCGGCTACAGGTAGGTAATCAAAAATATGCCCACCCCCGTTGTCGAGAAGAATCAGTGTCATGTTGACATCCAGGGAGGCCGCCAGCTGCAATGCCGAAGCATCGTGCGCAAATGCAACATCACCGATCACTGCAACCATGGGAACATCACCACCCACCGCTTCACCACACGATGTTGCAATGCCACCATCGATGCCATTCACACCCCTGTTACCATAGACAGGACACGGAATGCGTATGCCAAATGTATCGAGGTCACGCACAGGCATGCTGCTTCCCACGTGCAAGATCATCTCGCTACCCATAGAAGCAAGCAGGGTCTGCCACAAAGGCCCTTCCCACAAACCCATGCGTACTGCCGTCGCGCGGCCTTGCGAAAGCATTTCTTCATTTTGCCAACGCTCAAGCCAACCACGCTCAGCGTGTCGCGCATGCTTCGATGCAGCCCGTGCAAAGTCTGCCATAGAGCCTACAAGGATATGGGATAAACGGTGCGATGGATCGCGCAATCGACCAGCGGGATCGACCAAGATAGTATTTGCCTCAAGCGATGCCATCCATTTTCCGATAGCCTTCGAGGTCGGCGGTAAGCCGCAACGGATCACAAGATCAGGATCGAGTGCGCGAAAGCGTGTTGTTGAACGCAAAATAGTATCGCCTGCGGCAATCAATTGGTAACCCAATTCAAAAGCGGGTGATCGCAATTGTGACAAGGGATCAGCAATCACAGGACAACGCCATGCCCGAGCAAGTTCAACAACCGACAAGGCCGCATCGGCCCACAAAGGGTCCACCGAGGGTCCCATGACGATAATGGGCCGTTTGGCACGTGCAATCATCCCAAGAATATCCATGGGTAAATCGATGCCAGTAATTTTGGGGAACACAGGACGAACATCGGTCAATGCCTCAGGCACCGACACGCCTTGCTTCCAAAGCGGTTCTGCAAATCCGATGTTCAAGTGTCCAGGTCCACGATCAGGTCCTATACATGCCGTGAGCAATTGCGTGGTGATGCTGCTTGCACGACGATAGGTTGATTGGCTTGCTTCTATGTGAAATCGACGACGAACATGGGTAGAAAATATTTCGCCTTGGTGGGTAGTTTGTGGCGCATCACAATGCTGCAAATTTCCTGGACGATCGGCGCTCACAACAATCAAAGGTATGGCGCTATGACTTGCTTCGATCATCGCAGGCAAGACATGGGCGCCTGCAGATCCTGACGTACAGATCAACGCAACAGGCAACCCGCTTGATTTCGCAATACCCAATGCAAAAAATCCAGCAGCACGTTCATCGACCACCACATAGGCACTCGAACCCCAAAGTGAATCCGCAGCAAGGATCAATGGCGTGTTGCGCGATCCTGGACAAAGCACCACATGATTCATTCCCGCCGATTTTAATGTGCGAAGCACAGCATGTGCGCATGCAAAGTTAAGCTCGGCGGTGGCGAGATCATCAACGGCTACGGCTGAAGGCATAATGACTCCATGGCTGTATGCAGTTTAAGCTCTGTTTCGCGCCATTCGGATGCAGGATTGGAATCTGCAACCACACCCGCACCTGCAAACGCAATAACCTCATGGCTGCGTACCAACATACTGCGCAATGCAACGGCAAAAAATCCATCACCAGAAGCAGTGATCCATCCAATAGGCGCGGCATACCATCCACGATCCAAGGATTCATGGACACGCAACCATTGCATCGCAGCCTCGCGTGGCGCGCCAGACACCGAAGGTGTTGGATGCACATCACGAAGCACATTGAGAATAGCACCAATATGTCGCAACTTCCCAGTAAGTTCTGTTTCCAAATGCTGTACATGAGGCAAGTGTACCAACCGAGGTTCGGGTGCACATGAAAACTCAGTACAATGGTCCCTAAGGGCTGCGCGAAGCGCATCAACGACCATACGATGTTCACGCAGATCTTTTTTGCTGCTTAACAATTGGGCTGCCAAAAGCTTGTCTTCATTGGGATCTTGTCCGCGTCTTGAGGTGCCCGCAAGCGCTTGGGTACGAACATCGCGGCCTTCGACTTCAAGCAGCAACTCTGGGGTCGCTCCCATAAAACATCCCATGCTCGGACGGTTGATCGCAAAGCAAATACTCGCAGGGTGTGACGCGCGCAAGCAATGGAATGTCAAACGAATATCTACAGCGTTGGGAGATGCCAGCACGGTTCGCGCAGCACGCGCCAAGACGACCTTGGTCATATCACCGCGTGCAATGGATGCACGGGCATCATCAACACGGGAACACCATGCCTCGTAACTTTCATCGCTGTTCCATTTTAAATGGCATGCCGGAACAGCCGCCGTTTCGCGCACATCGCCCTGATTCGACCATCGCGCACAATCATCTTCCATGCGCTTCGCCAATGCATCAACATCGGACTCGGGTCCAAGTTCTTCATATTGCACCAAGCAGCGCAAAGGTTCATTGCCCTCTTTGCCTGGAATACTGCAAAGCAAAGTTTGTGGCATCAGCACTTCATGGGCGGGCCAATTTTTCCAATCCGCAGCACGTCGTTGATGATCAGGATCAAAGGCCTGCCCCACAAACGCCACGGGGATACGAGGGAGGAGTGTTTCGTGCATGCCTCCCCCGTCGGACTCCAGATCAACAACACGATCGAGAAGCGCTGCGGTCACATGCATGAGATCACTTTCTCCAGTGGAGACAATCTGCAAGCATGCACCTATGGCCACAAATGTGGTGTTATCCTTGCCCTGTTGCCAAATCCAAAACGACGCATCGGGCGTCAGACGAGAAATACAGTCGATAGGATCAAGACCAAGAGGCAGAATGCGGCGGACCACCAGGATCGCATCAAGATCTCGTGCACGTACCCGTAGGCGCCCAAGTGCTGCCACAAGAGACCGCCCCCTCAGAGTACGCCGACCTGAAATGTGAGATATATTGGATGAAAGATCGAGCATCGCAAGGCCTTGTGTAGAAGCAACCGTAGGGACCTGCACGTGGCACATTTCGCAGAGGGTACACGGAAGTGCAATAGTGGATGTCAATGCAGGTGCACCATGCCCATCAGTGCATTGTTCTTATGAACTATAAGTGAATATCTATTCGTAAGACAACATTCCCGTGCTTTTTTTCTTGGTTTACCCCTTGAGGCGGAGCATGGTTTTCCCCTATAAGCTCCCCCGCTCTATCGATTTTAAGGAAGAGGTCTTCAATATGGCACGTTACCGTGGCCCACGCGTTCGACTCCAAAGACGGCTCCGCACGACGCTGCCAGGACTCACTCGCAAATCGGCAGAAAACCGTCCGTACCCACCAGGACAGCATGGCGCCAGCGCCGGTCGCGGTGGACGTCGCAGCGATTACGGTGTTCGTCTCGACGAGAAGCAAAAACTTCGTTTCAACTACGGCGTGTCCGAGCGTAAATTGCGTTCGTACTTCAAGCGCGCAAAGAACATGAAGGGTGACACCGGTCATAACCTTCTTACGTTGCTTGAACAACGTCTCGACAACGTCGTGTTCCGCGCAGGCTTTGCACCCACCATTCCTGCTGCACGCCAATTGGTGTTGCACGGACATATTTTGGTGGATGGCAAACGCGTTAACATCGCAAGCTACGAAATGCGTACAGGACAAAAAGTTTCCGTGCGTGAGAAAAGCCGCAAGCTCCCCATCGTGGAAAGCACCATGGCGTCGCCTTCACTGGCATTCCCATCGTACATTTCTGTTGAGCCTGAATTTTTCTCCGCCACCTTTACAGCAGAACCTGCCCGTGAAGACGTTCCTCTTGAAATTCAAGAGAACTTGGTTGTAGAGCATTACAGCCGTGTTGCGTAAATAAGGGCAAGGCGAGCCTTGCCCCTACAGATCTTTAAAGGGCCTTCACGGGCCCTTTTTTTTGCTTGAAAAAGAAAAAATCATGAAAAAATGTTGTCGGATCGTTTTAACAGGAGGACCCGGCGGCGGGAAAACCACCGCGGCCGATTTGTACCGTCGGGAAATTGGCGACGAAGTCGTCGTCGTACCCGAAGCGGCAACGCTTCTGTATTTAGGTGGATTCCCACGCTCAGGGACAGAAGGCGTTCGCCGAGCAACCCAACGCGCCATTTATCATGTTCAAACCAATCTTGAAGACGCACAATCCGCCCATTACGACAGTCGGATCCTTTTGTGTGACCGTGGAACAATTGATGGCGCGGTTTATTGGCCAGGCGAACATGAAGAATTTTTCGACCATTTGGGCACGACTCTTGAGCAGGAACTGTTGCGGTACGATGTTGTCATTTTCTTTGAAACAGCGGCAGTGGGCGGCATTTCAATCGAAGGTGGAAATCCGACCCGCATCGAATCCCTAGAAGAAGCGGTCAACCTGAATCACAAACTCAAAGACCTATGGTCCCAACATCCCTATTTTGTTTTTATTCCACACAACAATTCGTTCATCAAAAAAGTGTACGATGGACTTGAAGAACTGGCAAAGGCCATCACACTATTTCGAAAAACTTAAAACGCCAACGTACTTTGAAGGGCAGCGGAAATACGATCCGTCGGCAAAAACTGCTTTTCAAGTGCACGATTGAACGGCACAGGCGTTTCGAGTGCGCCCACGCGCATCACAGGCGCATCCAAATGCTCAAAACACGTCTCACCGATGTGGGCCGCAATTTCAGCACCAAGACCTCCGAACAGCGTCGCTTCATGCACAACAACACAGCGATTTGTTTTGCGCACCGAAGCAAACACTGTCTCTTCGTCCCATGGGCGTAGTGTGCGCAAATCGATGATCTCGATGCCTTCAAATTCATTGGCCGCAATCAACGACCAGTGCACAGCAGCCCCATAGGTCACCACCGTGAGCCTGTCGCCAGGAGTGACCACACGGGCAACACCCAAGGGCGTACGGTACATGGCTTCGGGCACAGGGCCTTCCAAACTGCGATAAAGCTGCTTGTGCTCAAAAAACAATACAGGATTGGGCTCTTCCAAAGATCGGATGAGCAACCCTTTCGCATCGGCAGGAGTGCTAGGGTAAACAATTTTAAGCCCAGGCACATGGGCAAACCAGGCTTCGCAACTTTGCGAATGAAACGGCCCCGCACCAACACCTGCGCCTGTAGGCATGCGCACCGTCACATGCACGGGATGTCCCCAACGATAATGGGTTTTGGCCAAGTTGTTAACGATCTGATTAAAACCGCAGCTTACAAAATCAGCAAATTGCATTTCAATCACGGCGTGATGTCCCGTGAGAGAGAGCCCAAGCCCCGCACCTAAAACGGCCGATTCACAAATGGGGGTGTTGCGAACACGCTCTTCACCAAAACGCTCCACAAAACCTTTGGTTATTTTAAAAACACCGCCGTATTCGGCAATATCTTGGCCCATGATCACAATGCGCGGATTGTGACCCATGGCTTGCTGCAACCCTTCACTGATGGCATCGACCAGGCGCAGCGTGCGAGTGCTCGAAATGTCGGGCTCAGCGTCTGTAGAGGATGGCGCGTACACATCGCCTAGCTCGTCGCTCACGCATGGATGGATCGCCGGCAAGGCCTGGGCCGCATTCCACGCCTGTAATATTTCATCTTTAAAGTCCGTATGGATCGCATCGCGATTTGACGCAGAAAGCACGCCTTGCTCGATTAAATACGTTTCGTAACACTTCACAGGATCGCGCTTGGCCCATGCTTCAAAAAGATGATCGGGCACATAATCGGTACCCGATGCCTCTTCATGCCCCCGCATACGAAAGGTCATGGCTTCAAAAATTACGGGCCGTGGGCTTTCGCGCAATTGCTCTGCCAAATCAACAAACGCACGGTACACATCAAGAATATTGTTGCCATCGACACGGATGGCGTCGATACCGTAGCCCGGCGCTTTGTCGATAAATTTCTCACAGCGAAATTGCTGACGGCTCGGCGTTGAAAGCCCATAACCGTTATTTTCAATAAGAAAAATAACGGGGAGATCCCACACCGCCGCCAAATTGACCGCTTCGTGAAAATCGCCTTCGCTCGTGCCACCATCGCCCGAAAAAACAACGGCGAGATCTTGGGTGCCATTAAGCTGGCTGCCAAGGGCAACACCGTCCGCAACGCCGAGCATGGCACCAAGATGGGAGATCATGCCAATCACCCGTGCTTCGGGCACACCAAAATGGAAAGAACGGTCGCGGGCCTGGGTGTAACCATCAGGCTTGCCTTGAACCTGGGCAAACACGCGGGACAATGGAAGCCCACGGGTGGTGAACACACCCAAATTGCGATGCAAAGGAAAAATCCAGTCGGAGGGCTTTAATGCACACCCGAGGCCCACGGAAATGGCCTCTTGTCCAATGCCCGAAAACCACTTGGACAACTGCCCCTGGCGCAACAAAAGTAACATACGTTCTTCGATAAGACGTGGCAGTAAAATGGAACGGTAGAGATGCAAAAGCGTGGCATCGTCGAGATCGCCGCGATCGAATACAACAGGCGCAAGCTGCAATGGCGTCATGGCTGCGTTCTAACACAGTCTGTGTTAGAAAAAAATCATGTCGGACTTGGTAAGAGACAACGGAGTGGGTGTCAAAGGCCCTGTGCTTGCTGTGATCATGGATGGCATCGGGATCGGCCGTGGCGATGCGGGCGACGCCGTGGCGCAAGCGCGAACACCCAATCTCCACCGATACGCAAAAGAGCAGCTCACCACCGCATTGCGCGCACACGGAAAAGCTGTGGGCATGCCCAGCGATGCCGATATGGGCAACAGCGAAGTGGGCCACAATGCCATGGGCGCCGGGCGTATATTCGATCAAGGCGCCAAACGTGTGGCCGAAGCCATTGCGGACGGCTCACTCTTTCATGGAAAAATTTGGGGCGAGATTGTCAATCGCTGCTTGCACTGCAACACCGCCCTGCATTTCATAGGCTTGCTTTCCGACGGCAATGTCCACAGTCACATCGACCACCTGATCGCCATGCTTCATGCTGCAAGTTCAGCGGGCATTCAAACCGCCTACGTGCATGTGCTTCTTGATGGGCGCGATGTCGAAAAAACAAGCGCATTACGTTACATCGAAAAATTGGAACATGCGTTAAAAACGATTGGCAAAAAAAATTATGCCATCGCGTCAGGTGGCGGACGCATGACCACCACCATGGACCGTTACGACGCCGATTGGTCCATGGTCGAACGGGGTTGGCATACCCATGTGCAAGGCAATGCACGCGCTTTTTCTTCGGCACGCGTTGCCGTTGAAACCTATCGAAGCGAATTTCCTGGGATCATAGATCAAGATCTTCCACCTTTTGTGATTGCCAATCCTCAAGGCCCCCTTGGGAAAATTGGCGATGGCGATGCGGTGATCGCATTTAATTTTCGTGGCGATCGCATGATTGAAATGACACGGGCCTTTGAAGATGATGTGTTTGACAAGTTTCCACGAGGTCATCGCCCTGATGTCCTGTTTGCCGGTATGACCTGTTACGATGGCGACACACACAGGCCCAAAAAGTTTCTTGTGGATCCTCCCGAAATATCAGGAACATTGGGCGAGCTTTTATGTCATGTGGGCGTGCGCCAATTTGCATGCAGTGAAACCCAAAAATTTGGACATGTGACCTATTTTTGGAACGGCAATCGCAGCGGGATGTTTGATCCATCCCTTGAGGATTATGTTGAAATTCCGTCCTATGCGCCTCCCTTCGATGCAAGGCCTGAAATGCGTGCCCCTGAAATTACACAAGCGGTATTGAAAGCGTTGGACACAAAACCTTTTCAATTTGGCCGCATCAACTTTCCCAACGGTGATATGGTGGGTCATACCGGCAATATTGAAGCAACCATCGCCGCGGTCGAATATGTGGACCATGCGCTTGGGATCTTAGAAAAAGCGATCCTGGCCCAGGGCGGCGCATTACTCGTTACCGCCGATCATGGCAATGCCGACGACATGATTGAACGTGATGAAAAAACCGGGATCTTTTTGCGCGATCGTGAAGGACGATACATTACCAAAACGGCCCATTCGCTCAATCCTGTGCCGTTTCATGTGGTTTTAACACCCGAAGATCGTCATCGTTATACACTTGCTAAGATTGCAGATCCGAGCATCGGACATATCGCCGCAACGTGTGCTCGACTGCTCGGTTTTTCTCCGCCCGAAGGGTATTTGAAGGCGTTGATTGAACCAGGGTGAGGTCAGAGTCGGAGCATCGCAGGCGCCGTCGCATCGCTGCTCTAAGCAGAAACACAAACCACACAGGCACAAGCGAAATGTTAGTGGCCGCTGTGTTATTGCAACCCCCTCCACCACCATCATCCACCGGTATTCCGTCGGCATTTCTTCCACTGCCCGTATCATCGCAAGATGCATCGTTGGTTGGTGTAACCGTGCATGCATCGGTTCCGTTGCACATTCGCATGTTGCATGTATCGCTTTCACACGAAATAGCAGTACCGCCACATAAACCCATCACAGTGCATATATCAGCGTATGTACACATATCGTCGTCGCTGCACACCTCACCTATTTTGGGCGATAGGGTGCACTCGGATGTGCCATTGCATGCCGCCGCATTGCATATGTCATCGTCGCACTGAATGAGTGTACCACCGCATACCCCCGATGAATTACAGATATCGCCATACGTGCATAAATCGTTGTCATCGCAGGTTTCTCCTGTTTTAGGCGAAACGGTGCATGACGATGTTCCATTGCACGACCGAGTATTGCAGCTATCGTTTTCACACGTGATCCTTGTGCCAACACACACATTCGATCCATCGCGCGTATCCCCATAAGTACATGGGTCACCGTCGTCACAGGCAACACCACATGCATTCGACACCGTGGTACATGTGGATGTGCCATTGCACGATCGGGTATTGCATGCATCGCTGTTGCACGTGACTGTTGTTCCAGAACATAGTCCCGAAGAATTGCACGCATCCGCGTGGGTGCATGCGTTATTATCATTGCAGAGTGTGCCTGTTTTAGATGTAACGGTACATGACGATGTTCCGTTGCACATTTTATCGACACATATTGTTCCTTCGCACGTAATCGATGTTCCAATACAAGAACCCGAGGCATTGCACTTATCATTGAATGTGCACAAGTTCCCATCGTTACAACTGGCATTGAGCGCACATCCAGAGCCCGATGTTCCAACGCATGTCCCTTGGGCTGTGCATGTATCGCCCGTTGTGTTGATGTTGTTATCGTTGCATGCAACACCTGTTTTTGGTGTTTCCGAGCATGTCGTTGTTCCGTTGCATGCACGGGTCAAGCAACTTGTGGACACGCACGATATCGTCACTGCACCAACACAGATGTGCGCATCACCGCACGTATCGTTGTAGGTACATGGTTTGTCATCATCACACGATCGACCCGACGAACAGGTGAGCGAAATATTGGATTCAACAACGGTTTGATCAAATGCAAGCCGTGATCCTGATCCATCCACCACCACATCCTGATCGGGTTTGATCCGCAGATGCAATGTGGAAACAGGAACGGTTGCTGCATACACCTTGGGTTTAAACCACACCCTGACGCGAAAAGTTCGTTCACCACCCGCAGGAACATCCAATTCCCCTGCAGAGGCACGAAACACAATTTTCGTGGTGGAGATCAAACCAGCAAACGTTACATCGTTGTCGGTGACCAATTGGGCACCCGCAAGAAAATAGGACAAACCTTGATCTTTGCCTGCCGAGGTATTGCCCACGTACTGAATGCTTTGCTCATCGCCTGCATTCACATGAATGGCATCAATGAATGTCGCCAAACCATCCGTTTGCGCACTGTCGTCACTCACCGTAAACGACAGCACCGTCACTGCATCCGCTTCCGCCATGACATCGTAATGCTCGATGACCGAAGTCGGCAGAAAATCGTCCGAAACAGTGAGCGTCGTTCCACCTCCACTGTATGCTGGAGATACGCCAGCATCGGTGTTAGCATAAAGACATATCTCCTGTGTTACACCATCATCATCATCATCATCATCATCGCATCGCATCACCATCAACATTTCACCATCCACCCAATTGGCCACGATACGCCGATCACGATGGGTCAATTGTTCAGCGCTGACGACAGTGACCACTTCTTCTGGACCAATCCATTCAAATTCTGCTGGCGGTGTAGGATCCTCCCACGGATAAACCGGCAATACACTGGATGCGTAAAGAATAAACGAACGTCCAGTGCATGGCGATACGCCTTCACATAGAAACGCTGCTTTACGTACCGCAAAGGCACTCGACGATTCACCCTCCATTATCACCGGCATGCGCTCAAACGTCATGTGCAAACGCCCGGTGACATCCAATGCAATACTTGGGATCGTATCAAAATAGCCTTCCTCAGGAAACGTCACGGCCTGAGGCATGGTCCACTGTCCGCCAAGTCCTTTGCGGATGTAGTAGATTTTACCATCCTGGGATGCGTACACCACATGCAACATGCTATCCGGATCCACAACAATCACAGGCCACTGCTGGTTATTCACATCGTGACCTGTAATGCTTTCAGGGCGGCTCCAAACCGCGAGGGTCTCCCTGGTTTCTCTCAGCGCATTGTAGGGTTTTTGCTGGGCATCGTATGGACGCTCAAGATGATAAACGAGTCTTTCATTGGTCACACAATCGCGTCGACCTCGGTCATCGACTGTATATCCGCCTGTATCGTTAGGTGTAACCGTACACGGATTGCCCGCATATCCCGCCATGCGAATGCCGATCAACAAATGTCGTGTTCCATCGGGACCAACGGCACTGCTAAATTGTTGCATGCCACCACCATCGTACCTGTCGCGAACGATATTGAGGGGCATCGCCCCCTCCGCCAACCCCGTTTCATAGGCCGACACCAGAGGTACTGTGGCACCATGGCATGCAGGATATGTGGTCGTCGCGACGAAGCACTCATCAAAAATATTGCTGCCCAGTGTACACATTCCCCCACTGCACGAATCGGCTTCTGTCATCACATGGGCATAATTGTCTGGCGTGACATCCAGGTTCACATCGTGGATATGATCGCCACCGCCTGTATAAAATGCCTTGAGGGGTACATGACCGCCCGTTTCTGGATTGTCACTTCGATAGAGCACCACAGATTTTCCCGAGCCTGGACCCAAATCACGCCATGCAAGATGTACAAAACCCAAATTGTCGACACTCAGATGCGGAAAATAGGGCGACGATGTACTGCTGCCCGCCTTGGCAGCATCCAATATCACTGCACGGTACACACCCGATTCATTGCTGGCATGGTATGCATACCACCATTTGACGCTGTTAATGGTTTTTGTTCCCACCCACGCCACATGCACATAACCTAACGGATCCAGCGCAATTACGGGCTGTATACCAACAGCAGGCGCAATATCATTTCGCACCCAATCTGCACGTGCGATCCCTGACCCCATCATCTGCAAGCAAAGAAACCCTATCCTCCAACGCATACTTCTAGAGTAACTTCGATTGCTTCGCACAGCATCAGGGCTTTCCGCTCTGATGATCGCCTATCAGTCAAAGCATGAAATTTTCTTCATGCGCTGATCCCAACCGTTACGACATTTTCACACCCGGATACTTGGCACTTCGCGCAGCATTGTTACCGTGCCCTGGCTTTTGCACACCAACATGACGAAGTGCTTCGTCGCGTGCTTCACGATTGGCCTGATTGCGCTCTTTGGCAGCGGCTTTCTTCGCATGCTTATCTGCCATTTTAAGTGCGGGTGGATTTCCACGAGTAGGGCCGCCGCTCATGTACTGATGCGGCCGACTTTCACCACGGCGTAAAAATGCAGCACGGTGGGCATCTTGTGCATTGTCATATTTTTTGTCCGCAGCACCGTTGTACGTATCCCCAGCACGACTGTCTGGCCCCAAACGTTGGTCGCGTTGGCTTGATACCGTATGCGATTGTGATTGCGCATGCTGAGCACCACGAACCTGATTGATATAATGTGGCATGATTTAAATTCCCCCGAAAGAAGAATATTTCGGCATCCTTAGGCAATAGTTGCGTTGATCAATATGACTAAATCCCAACTTCGCTTGAGGATCATGCACCACTGCACGTACAATGGTGGAAATGGATACTTTAGGAGTTGGTCTTGCCTGAACGGCCCTCGAACAAAACACGTGTCGATCTTTCAAAGCTCGATTTACGCCATATCGAAGATAGGGATCTACGAGCACCCGATTCCATACGCGAAACACTCAGACCTTTCACAGGCCTTATTTTGCTTGGTTTCTTGGGTTTCGCACTTTGGTTTCCTTATTCCAACATCATCTATTTTCAACCAGATTCCACATGGCCACTTTTTATTACTGCCATCAGTATCATGGTTATCAGCCCTTTTTTTGGGCGCTGGTTTTTCGACATACTCCAACGCCTTGCTGAACGATTTCCACATCGAACGCGCATCGCGAAAGAAGATAAGCCCCCAGCCACGTGGGTCACCTGGCTCACGCTGGCAGGCGCTGTCGTCGGCAGCATTGTTTTGATCGTCATCAGCAGCAACGGACAGATCATGTCCGGCGGTGGCACAAAATATTCGAGCGCATGGTACATCATGTCAGGATGCGCTGTGCTCGTCGGCGTGCTTGCCGGAAGATGGCTATGGATTAAGGCACGCTGGGGTGCGGCCAGTGCCCCCACAGGATTTAACTTCAAGCTGCCCGTTTGGTTTAAATGGGTTAATCTTGGGATCATCGTCACCTTGGGATTGCTTCTTATTTTTGCCAACACCCTATTCCCCGAATGGCAACGGGGTCCCAATGGATTTGTTCTCAGCGGCATCGCTTTCGCGGTAGCGATCGGCACGGCTTTTTGGTTCGTGCGACGCATGGAAGAATACGATACGAAGCATCATATCGATCGACGATAAGCCCAGTACCCTACATCCAACTTGACTTTTAGGCACACAATGCCATATGTGCTCCAATATCACACCATGTGCGATGTGGCATATTGAGGGGGGGATCCATGAGCGCGCAGCGAACGCCTAAAACGGTCGCACCCAAGGCTCAAGTCGCCATCCAGGACGACAACAAGAAGCCCAAACGCCCCGTTACAAAACCAACAGCCATCGCGTTACCTGATCATGATCCACAGCTGGACCGGCAAATCATTGAAGGCATGCTGCGCGATCGCGATCTGCTCCTCGATCAAATGGAATCGAAAGGGTACAACCGCAATGCCGTCGTCCAACGTGCAGCAGATTTAGGCCTCTCAGAGGCCATGGTCCGACAAGTGCGTGGTGTCGCTGCCGATCTTGCAGGCGATCGCACAGGCTCAACACGCCGCCCTGTTCCATCATCCCTGGGTGCGCGAACATGCTTATCGTGCGATCGCGTATTCCTTTCCAATGGTCCTGCCAATCGACTCTGCAGCCGATGCCGTGGCGGCGATGCGGGTCTTGCGCAACTCTAACGAATTAACCCCGATACTCTAAGCCGATGAGTATCATCGCAGATTCGTATCCGTTTGAGCGCTATCCCCATTGTTGGTATTTTTTCGCAGAAGTACGCAGTATGCGTCGAGGATCATGCCACAAGGTACGATTTTGCAATGAGACCTATGATCTTGACATCGATCGCAACGGAAATCCAACCCTTAGGGCAGAGCTTGCCACAGTGATGGTTGATGGCCGCATGTTTGCCTATTGGGGCGATCCCAAAAAGGCGATCGCTGCACCCAGCACAGCGGTCACCTTTCCCCAAGAGGGGTGGTCTCAAACATTTCATCGCGGCTACAATGTCAAAACCCATATTCAAGAGATCGTTGAGAATGCCGCTGATTTAGCGCATTTTCAATGCCTTCATCACTACGTCGATATTCCCACCGTCGACGCCTTTACCATCGATAAAACACGTTTTACCGTCAATATGCGCGCACCTCGTCAAATGTTCGGTTTGACGACGCATTCTGTTTTAGACACCACCTACGACGGACTTGCAGTGGTTGAAACAGATATCGTTGCGAGAGATCTTTCGGTTAAAATAATGCTCACAGGCACACCACGCTACGACGATGTGCTGGAACTCAACCTTTGGTTTTCACTCAAAAAATGCGGGCCCCTGCGCGACCTTTTTTATCGTGCGGTGGTTCCAAGAATGATGACCCGCGAATTCACAAACGATGTACCCATTTGGGAAAATAAAATCTACAAATCAAGGGCGGTCTTGTGTGAATCGGAACGCAACATTGCACTGGTGCGCAAATGGAGTCGACAGTTTTATGAAGATCCCAAAAGACGATCAATATCGTCCGGTGTAATATCGTAAGGTGGAAGTGCCCTCGCGTAGTCAACGATGCCTTCCGTAAAAAAATGAGGGATCGTTTTGGGGATTATTTTTGAAGTAAGCATTAGGCCTTCCCCTGCGATGTCATGATCCTTCGCCAATATGCCTCGTATTCGTTCTCCGCGATCTCGAATAGAACCAATATGGGATCTGATCCATTCCAAACGTGCAACAATGGGGCCTGCCATCGGCGCCCGATCGGTGACATCATGCTTTGGAAAAAATCCTTTGGCGATGGCTTTTTCGCCAAAAGCAATCACAGTGCTGCTAGAAATAGCTTTCCCTAAAGTGGCATAATCTGGAATGATACCATACCAGTTGAATGCGAAGACTTTCCCTGTTCGTCCTGAGCCGCAAAGGGCTTCATCAAAAATGAGCGGGATCCCTTGCGTAGTACAAAAATCGCGCAACGCCTGAAGAAAAACTTTGCTATGAAACATCGCGGTAAATGTATCGACTGTTTCGAGCATTACGCACCGTAGCGGAGACTCTCCATGGCATATGTGGAGATCATGAAGCACCTTCTCTTCATCCGCTGACATCCTTTTCGCAGCCAATGCATCTGAAATACGAGCGTAAGGGCGCGAGCATGAAAACTTGAACGGCTTGGAAGTCTCCTTAAAGTGGCTATTAGGCATTGATTGTTGAAGCGTTGCGCTTTTTCCCCAGGTCCCCACATAGGTATTCCCTATCAGGGCAACTTTCGCTTGTTCGGCGCTATGATCACCAAGTGCCTCAAGTAGCACACTGTTGCTATCGGATGCGGCTTGTTCGATGACCACACATCCCATCGACGACGGTATAATTTCGCCAGACACCTCCATGAGTCGCATAAGCGCTTGAATAATACCGTGTTCCCAGTATGCACGATCGTTGGCATGCACGTGCATGGCATCCCATGGCATATACTTTTCTGCATCAGCACCAATAAATAAACCCCAGTCGTTTTTAAAATTGATAGGACTGGGCGCTTGCGTCGCAATCGAAAGAGCAGAACTTGGAACAGGCATTTTGTAGTACTGAAGGATCTCGATCGACAAACCCTCTGCCAGTGCAGGATTGACGCTATATGTTGTTTGCCCTGTGTAGAGTGTTGGGAGTTTCAAATTTCTCAGCAAACGCGGCAGTTTACTTGGACGAGATTCCCATAATCCAGCGGGCACGATGCCTGGAAGCATAGAAGGCATATCCTTGCCGTATTGGGTTTTAAGAACAATGCATTGCTTTCTCCACGTCGTTTTGAATTCTTCAGCGGTAATATCCAATTGTGCAGCCTCGCAAAGAATCACAGAACTTTCAGGAATATCATGAGACTTGATGGTACTCATTTGGGGGCCGAGCATTAAGGGTCTTCTTTGTTGCACCCATGTCTGGAATTCAACGTCTCTGCAGTGGAGATGCAGCCACAAAATAGATGTAAATCGTAGGACCGCAGCGCCATGTCCATGATTGCTGATCACAATAGCCAAATCGCACCAGGATGTTTTTGTGCTTGGATTAACAAGCGAGGTGATTGCATCGGTGGTCACCTGAAAACAAAGTGGAACATGTTCGCGCTTGCACCATTGCTGGAGCAGGTGACATTCCCCTTCGCCAATGCACGAACGATCCACGACAACGATCCCAATGGGTTTCTGCGGAAATGATGCCATGTGCGTTTGAAAAAATTTGATTACGTCATTATTAGGCAGGCAAACGCGTTCAGGGTGCCGTATCCAGCGCGCGCCTAATTTCGTTGGATTTTCCGCAATACCCAATGCGACAGCGCCCCGATCTGAAGGTCCAAACAGCCTCGCCATGGGACGTCGTATACCTTCTTGCACAATGTAGGTCGTACGCCCCCCCATGTGGGTTTTTGTGTGCGCCTCTTGGACGGGATCTAACTTCAAAACGATGTGGACAGCATGCGTCACAGCAGGACTTTGGTCTTCGTGCGTAAAAGACGTAGCCGGTGACTTCGCCAAAACACCCAGGTATTCCTTAGAAATGCCGCTCATTGTCCCGAAAGATACACACGAGAAATCTATTTTTCAGATTTTTCATGCCCTAATATCTACAAACACCGCCCGGAGAAATGCCCGCACATTCGCGCGCACGCGATATGGATTGCGACACATGCATTTCCATATCATCAATCGTCACGTCACCCTCTGCAAACCACACCACATCGTTGCCATCATATAAAATTACGGCGGGCAATGCGCCTGACCACTTGGGGTAGAGTCCTTCGATGAAATCTGATGTGCCCTCCTTCCTAACATAAGACTGGAAATCAACACCGTGCAAACCCAGTAACCGATTAACCTCCTCATGCTGCTCAGGATCATCGACAGCGACCAGCAGCAACGAAACACCACGCCCATGCAAACGAGCACGCAAAGCAGCAAGCTTTGGCAATTCAGCCACACATGGAGGACACCACGTGGCCCATGCCTGAATAAGAACCAAGCGCTGGGCGGAAGATTTTCGGATCGTATGAAGATCAAACGCTGTGATCGGTTGCACCTCCGGTGTGATCTGTGGCGAGAGAACAGGTTGCGAGATCACACAGCCAAAGCCCACAAATACCCACATAAAAACACAAATCATCCAACGCATAGATCCTGAGGTAGCAGGCGTGTCCACACAGTTCAACAGTGCCTTGACAATGACCGGGCGATCCTCGTATCAGGACCACATCAATTTGTGGTGGGCGTAGCTCAGTTGGTAGAGCAATGGGTTGTGGTTCCATTGGTCGGGGGTTCAATTCCCCTCGCTCACCCCAAATAATTTTTTCGTTTTTTATTCAATTTCATCGCAGAGACCCCATAACGATGTCACACTGTAGAAGTGGGACGTGTTCGTCTTCATGTGACGTGTGTTGTTGTATTCACATTGATTGCCTGTGGATCCGACCATGATTTCGCCCAAACCATCCATCGTATCATCCCAAATCTACCCAATATGCAAAGTGTGATCCTCGAAAACACGCTTTTTGAACCCCAGCCCAGCCCTGGGATCAAACTCAACCATCTCCAAATGCGTGGCACACACAACAGCTATCATGTAAAACCCCGATTGCCTCTCGATAGCTCCCACGAATACACACACCGTCCCCTCTATGAACAATTCGACCGTCTTGGGATCCACGCCCTCGAACTCGATGTCCATCTTGAAGCCGGTGGCCTCGCAACGTACCACATCAGCATGATCGATCCGCTCAGCACATGTTTTTGGTTTTCAGAATGTCTCAATGAAATTCGACGCTGGTCGACATCCAATCCCAAACATTTGCCAATCATGATCTGGATTGAGGTCAAAGACCTCACCGGTGGCTTGCCCATCACCGATCTTGATCTCGTCGATCGCACCATTCTCAATGAATTTCCCGAAACAAAAATAGTGATGCCCCGTGATATTCAAAACACAGAAGCAACGCTACGCGCAGGTCTTAACAAGTATGGCTGGCCTGAAGTGGATAGCTTGCGTGGTCGCGTGATGTTTATGATGGTCAACAACGACGAGCATCAAAAAGAGTACACATACAATCATACGTCACTCGACAACCGCGTCATGTTCGTCAACGCAGATCTCGATCAATTTGATCATCCATGGGCTGTCATCGCCAAAATCAACAACCCGCGAGAAACCCATACCGTGCAAGCTGCCCATGCGCGCAATATGCTGATCGCCAGCAATATTTGTACGAGCGGCGAATCGTCGACCACGTGCTATGAGAAATTATCGGCTGGATGGGAAAACGGCGTGCATATGCTGATGGATGATTTTCCTACACCGGTCACCGATCATGTGTACTGGCAAAGCGTGCCAGGATCGCACAATGCATGGTGCAATCCTGTGAATGCACCAGAAGCTTGTAATGATGCGAGGCTTGCGCCTGTGTTTGTGGGGCCTTAAGCCGCGTGGGCGTCTTCGATGCCTTCGAGATCCACCGAAACCACTTTACTGCGACCGGTTTCTTCCATGGTAATGCCGTAAATCCGATCGGCGACTGTCATGGTGTTTTTATTGTGGGTGATCACAATAAACTGAGAAATGGCCGACATTTCACGCAGTACTTCGTTAAAGCGTGTCACATTGGCATCATCAAGCGGCGCATCCACTTCATCGAGAATGCAAAACGGACTTGGCTTCACCAAGAACATAGAAAAAACAAGGGCTGTTGCCGTCAGAGCTTTTTCACCACCGGAAAGAAGGCTTACGCTTTGTAATTTTTTACCGGGTGGGGTTACAAAAATCTCAAGGCCAGCTTCAAGAATATCTTCTGATTCGGTCAGTTCAAGACGGGCTTCACCCCCACGGAACAAACGCGGGAACATCTTTTGAAATGTTTCGTTCACGGCATCAAACGCTTCACGGAAACGCTCACGACTTGCACGGTTGATGCGTGCGATGGCTTGTTTAAGCAATGCAGCGGCTTGCTCAAGATCTTCACGCTGGGCCACCAAGAAATTAAAGCGGCCCTCAACCTCAGCGCATTCTTCAATCGCCATCAAATTGATGGAACCCATGGATTTAAGCGATTTATCGAGTTGTTCACGACGATCGATGTCTTCAGGCCCTGGAACCTGTCTCAAATGATAATCACCCAGCACCATGGTCAAATCGACATCATGCCGATCGGCCATGACATCCACCACACGCTGCCGATCCATGGCAAAACGTTCGCGCTCAAGACGTGCAACATTTAAGGCATCCGCCAATTCACCTACGTGCCTTCGTGCGATTTTGCAACGTTCTTCAAGGGATGCGAGCTCCATACGTGAAATATCAAGCGTACTTCGAAGGGCCTCAACATCCTGCCGCAACTGCCCTGCTTTCATACTTAGGCCTGCTCTGCGGGCTTCGCCCTCTTGGATATGCGCATCAAGCTCTTGGCTTTTTCCTGCAGCCAAGGTGATCCCCGCTTCGTTGTTCTCAATCTGACGTTCCACATCATCAGCCTGCTGTGACAAACGCCGAAGTGCATCGGTGGCCGATGTCAGTTTTTCGCGGGTGGCAGCGAGATCCACACGCACCATCATGAGATGATCAGATTTTTCGCGAAGATCATGGGATGTGCGATCACGTTCCGATGTAAGTGCCGCAACCGATACAGAGAACTCTTCATTTTCTATACGGGATGTTTCTAAACGGATCTGCAACGCTTCATCTTCTTCGACAAGTCCTGCGATTTGCGTTTCGCAATCATCAAGAAGCTTAAGCACTTCGTTAAACCTTGATGTCGCACGCTGATGCTGCCGATTGCAGGCTTCAAGATCGTTTTGCGCTTTCAACTTGCTCAATTCGCTTAATCGCACTTCATCACGGCATTTTTCGATGTCAGCCCCAATGACTTCTTGACGCGAGGTCAATGCACGATGTGCTTCTTGCGCCATTTCGACTTCAGCGCGCATTGCAGACAGTGTTTCTTCAAGCGCACGGATCTCGCGACGCTGCGCAAGCAAACCAAGTCCTTCGTCTTTTCCACCGACCACCACACCATCAAACACAACATCACCGGCCGTGGTGACAAAACGACGATGGAAACGACCTGCCGCCACTTCGGTTTGGGATAAAGCGATGGCACTGTGCAATGTATCAACCAAATATGTATCGCCGAGGAGACGCGCTGCAATGGCCGCATCCGACGGATCGTAGGTGATGACATCCAACGCCGACACAGCACCTTGCACAGGCGTGTTTAACGTCTCAGTAAGCCCATCACGCACCATGAGGCCCGCACGACCACTGTGCTCTTTGAGATAACGCAAAGCATCGTCGGCCGCATGGAAATCATCAACCAAAATATACTGCAAACGCTCGGCAAGTGACGCTTCGATGGCTTTTTCATAAGCAGATGCAACGCCCAGTCGCTCGTACACAAGGCCCACAATACCATCCAGGGGTACTTTTTCTTTCCCTACACCTTGCCCTGCTTGCATCAACGATCGAACACCATCACCCCAGCCTTCAAGACGGCCCGCGACTTGCTCAAGCGATTGCAAACGTGATTGTGTTTGCGTAAGCGTTCGTTCACGATCACGAAAAACAATTGATGCTTCTTTGATCTGATCCGCAAGACCGCGCTGTTCGTCGCGCAAAATACGCAAACGCGCTTCGCCTTCTTCCATCAAACGTTTCAGATCACTAAAAGCGACTTGAAGGCCTTCACGGGACGTTTCGGTTTGGTGTACTTCGCTTGCCAGGCGTTCTTTTTCTTCACCCATTTGCGCGCATCGTCCAGCAAGATCTTGCTGGCGATCTACAATACTATGACGACGCGACTCAGCACGTGAGATCTCCTGAATCAGACGCAAAGACTGTGAACGCAATTCTTCCAGGCGCTTGCCCGATTCATCAAAACTACGCCGTACTTGGGCCACGTCCACTTCGGCATATTCAAGTTGCTCTGCCAGCGCTTGTTCACTGGCTTTGAGCGTGACACTCACTTCTTCGAGGTTGCTGCGTTCTTCATGGTGGCCAAGCACTCGGGTACGGGCCATTTCCAAATCGGCCCTTGCAATATCAGCCCGGCGTGAGGCTTCAATCAGTTGTGCACGCCAATGCTCAAGATCGCGCTCCAATGCCGCCAATTCGCTGTCGGCCTTGGCACTTGCGTCCTGTCCAATTTGCAGTGCCTCTTCATGCTCAAGCAATGTCAAACGGCGCGCTTCAATCCCTGCTTCATCGGCATCCACATTGCGACGAACATCGCCATCCATGCTTTGCAGCGATGCGATCTTATGAGCCAATGCCCGCTCTTCGACGGTGAGACGTAACCAGTCCATGGCTGCGACATGCACATCCAAATCGAGAAGTTCCGCCTTGATGGCTTTATAGCGTTCGGCTTTTTTAGCCTGACGACGCAAGCCCGCAAGCTGGCGCTCAAGCTCCTGAACAATATCAGTTACACGCAGAAGATTTTGCTCGGTAGATGCCATGCGGCGCTCGGCCGTCGCTTTGCGCGCCTTGAATTTGGTGATCCCTGCAACTTCATCAATCAACGATCGACGCTCTTGGGGTTTGGCATTGACCACAAATCCGATACGTCCCTGTTCGATCACCGAATACGCGCGGGTCCCGACGCCCGTACCGAGAAATAAATCGACAATATCCTTCAAGCGAACAACTACACCGTTGAGCAAATAGTCGCTGCGACCATCTCGAAAAAGACGGCGAGTGACTGCAAGTTCTGCGTAAGCCGCATAGGCAGGAGGAAAACGACCATCGTTGGTAAAGCTGAGTGTGACTTCTGCCATCCCCATGGGACCGCGGCTGGTGGAACCCGCAAAAATAACATCCTGCATGGCATTGCCGCGGAGATGTTTTGCGCTCATTTCACCGAGACACCAACGCACAGCATCAACGATGTTGGATTTGCCACAGCCATTGGGGCCCACCACCCCTGTAATGCCGGCGCCAAAGGAGAGGCGCGCCTTGTCGGCAAAGGATTTAAACCCTACGATTTCCAAGCCCTTGATTCGCATGCGGGGTGTCGCCGTTCCTTGTTAGAACAAATTAAAGTAGCAAAGCGTCATCTTGTGAGCAAGCAAGGTACCTTAAGTAAGAAATTAGCATAGAGGTACGACAATTCTACCGCTGTAACCCATGATTTTTGCTTGATAATTCAATGTAATCATTTATCTCCCACAAAGCGACCTACGCACCTTCTTTCAGCTGAACTCCGCCTGCTGCTATAGAAAATCCCCATGATCGTTGGAGTCCTAAAAGAAACCTTTCCTGGCGAGCGTCGTGTGGCCCTTGTGCCCGCAGAAATCACGCGCTTTACCAAACGCAAACTTGAGGTGCTCATAGAATCCGGCGCGGGAGAAGCCGCTGGCCATCTTGATGCCGAATATACTGCCAAAGGTGCGTCGATCGTGCCTCGCCAAGATATTTTTGCAAAGGCCGAAATTATTCTTGGCGTACGGTTTGCGGGTGCTTCCGATACTGCAAGCGCAAACGATGCGGCGCGTCCAGGTCAAGTGATCATCGGGTTTATGGATCCCTTGGGCAAACCGGTCGGCATGCAAGCACTCACAACCCAAGGTGCAACAACCCTCGCACTAGAACTGATCCCACGTATTACACGCGCACAAAGCATGGATGCCCTAAGCTCCATGGCTACCATCGCAGGCCACCATGCTGTGCTTCTCGCGGCATCAAACCTGCCCAAGCTTTTCCCCATGCTGATGACCGCAGCAGGAACTCTTACGCCCTCGAAAGTTTTTGTGCTCGGGGTTGGTGTTGCAGGATTGCAAGCTATTGCCACAGCAAAACGCTTAGGCGGTGTGGTCGAGGCCTACGACGTACGTCCGGAAGTCAAAGAACAAGTCCAAAGCGTGGGTGGCAAGTTCGTAGAGCTTGCCATTGAAACCAGCAACGCCGGTGATGCCGGTGGTTATGCGAAGCAACAATCGGCCGGTTTCTATGCGCGTCAGCAAGAATTGCTCGCCGGACATCTCCGCGACGCCGATGTCATCATCACCACAGCGGCCATTCCCGGGAAAAAAGCACCCATCTTGGTGACCGAGTCCATGATGAAAGGCATGCGTCCTGGCAGTGTTGTCATTGATCTTGCGTCAGAAACAGGCGGCAACGTAGAAGGCACTGTTGCGGGACAAAAAATCGTACGCAATGACGTGATGATCATCGGCCCCACCAATATTGCGTCGGAACACCCTGCAGCCGCAAGCCAAATGCTTGCACGCAATTTGTCCAATCTCGTAACACTGATAACCACCAAAGAAGGACAGCTGGAGCTCAATCGGGATGACGATGTGATCAAAGGTTGTTTGGTTTCGTTCGGTGGATCAATCGTTCACGAGCGAGTCGTCGGAGGTGCAGCATGACGCTTTTATTAACCAGTCTTACGGTGTTTGTCCTCGCCATGTTTTTAGGATTGGAAATCATCACCAAAGTACCGCCCACCCTTCATACACCGTTGATGAGCGGATCCAATGCGGTCAGCGGCATTACTTTGGTCGGTGCATTGTTGGCTGCCGGATCGGCACATCAAGATCTTGCAACGTATCTGGGATTTGCCGCCGTCTTTTTTGCAACCATCAATGTAGTCGGTGGATTTTTGGTAACACATCGTATGTTGGCCATGTTCACTTCCAAAAAGAAGAAGGGGTAAAACACCATGGTATTATTTAACCCCGAGATGCGCGACGTAATTGTCGGCGTAAGTTATCTCATCGCCGCCGTGTTGTTTGTCACAGGTCTCAAAGGCCTCACCCATCCCCGCACCGCTGTATCCGGGAACGTACAAAGCGCCCTTGGCATGCTCATTGCCATTTTGGTGACATTGCTTGAGCAACGCGTGGTGAGCTTTGAGTGGATCATCGCAGGCATTGCATTGGGAACTGTGGTCGGTGCCGTATGGGCCATCAAAGTACAAATGACAGGCATGCCCCAACTTGTGGCCTTATTTAACGGATTTGGCGGTATTGCCAGCGTGCTTGTCGCCACCGCCGAAGCATGGGCCACCATCCAATCAGGCAATCCGCTAGACAAAGTGACTTCGCTCTCCATTGCTCTATCTGCATTGATCGGTGCGGTCACATTCACCGGAAGTTTTGTGGCATTTTGCAAACTGCAAGAAGTATTGATCCCAAGCGGTGCTGTCACAACGGTGTGGCTCAAAGGTTCCAACGTAATCCTTGCACTACTCTCTCTGGGACTCACCATATGTATGGTCGTCGCACCAGGCCATCTTAATGTATTGTGGATCTTGTGCGCCGTATCCTTGGCGTTAGGATTCACCTTAGTGATCCCCATTGGGGGTGCCGATATGCCCGTGGTGATCGCATTGCTCAATTCGTATTCCGGTATTGCAGCATGTGCCACAGGATTTATTCTCAATAACAATCTGCTGATCATCACAGGATCATTGGTGGGGGCTTCAGGGATCATCCTCACCAAAATTATGTGCAAGGCCATGAATCGGTCGCTCACCAATGTACTGTTTGGCGGTTTCGGTGCGGTAGCCGCAAGCAATGTTCGCACCGAAGATGACGTGTACGCCGGTAAAATTACCAGCGCATCGGCCGATGAAGCGGCGATGGTGCTTGAAGGCGCACAACGTGTGGTGATTGTTCCCGGCTATGGCATGGCTGTATCGCAAGCCCAGCATGCGGTGTGTGATCTGGTCGATCTGCTGGCATCACGCGGCGTCAATGTAGATTTCGCCATTCATCCTGTGGCGGGGCGCATGCCTGGACACATGAACGTCCTGCTCGCAGAAGCCGATATTCCTTACGAAAAAATGCGAGAAATGGACGACATCAATCCGGAATTTGACTCGGTCGATGTGGTGCTGGTGATCGGCGCCAACGATGTTGTGAATCCGCTCGCACGCGAAGATCCAACAAGCCCAATCGCGGGCATGCCAATCCTCAATGTGGACAAAGCGCGTACTGTTATGGTGATCAAACGCAGCCTATCACCAGGCTTTGCTGGGATCCCCAATCCCTTGTTTGCCGCCGATAACACCATGATGCTGTTCGGTGATGGCAAACAAATGGCCGTTGATATCACCAATGCCTTGAAAGAATTATAAGAACAACTTACGATCATTATATGCATCTTTGGGGCATCGCTCTGGCGTTTTTTGTGTATTTCGCCATGGGCGGCATCTTGATGCCCTACGTCACGCCCGTTTTACTCGAAATGGGTTATGGAAAAGAAAGCATCGGCACCTTGCTTGCATGCGTTTCTCTTCTCAACACCCTCATGCCTGTGTTGTTTGGACGCGCCGCCGATCGTTGGTTTGGGCCACAAAATATTTTCCGAATGGGAACCCTCATGCTTCTTTTTGCATGCAGCGTTCTGTTTTTCGGTTGGCGAGCGGGTTGGTTCGTTCCACTCGCTCTGACTGCCGTGTTCATGTGCCGCGCACCCTTTGCATCACTTCTAGACACCATGGCAGGAGAGCACGCAGAAGGTGATCCGCACATTTATGGACGCCTTCGCCTCACAGGCTCCTTTGGATTTGTAATTGCCGTCTTAACGATTAGTTTATTGCCAGCAGAGTCTCTGACGGTATGGTTTCGTTGGGGATTGCTTCTTATTGCGATGCTCATGGTTTTGTCTTCGTGGTTTTTACCCACGCTGCACGCCCGACCTAAAACAAGCATACGATTTTGGTCACATCTTCCAGCGCGGTTTTGGATTTGGCTCACTGCCATAGGACTGCACTGGGTATCTTTTGGTCCATACAACTATGGCATCAATTTACTTTTCGCTGAAATTGGGATCCCATCATCCCAATGGGGCGCTTTGTGGTGTTTGGGCATCGGTGCTGAAATTGCGATGTTTTATCTGTCAGGCATTTTGTTCAACCATTTTTCGTATCGATCACTGCTTATGTTTGCTATCGCGACAAGTGCCCTGCGCTGGTTGATCCTGTGGACGTATCTTTCACCCGCCGCCGTATGGTTCACACAACCACTCCACGGCAGTGGTTTCGCGCTGTATTATGCAGCCGCCATGGCTGGGATCCGTGATTGGTCGGGCGGCAAACAATTGGCCAGTCTTCAGGGTCTTTTTACAACCGTTGTTGGTGGTGCATTCGGGGCCATCGGGTATTTTATGGCCGGATTTTTGTACTCACGCATGCCGTTTCACGATGTACTCGGTTACATGCTGATCCCTGAAATATTGTCCCTTGCGATTTTGTGGAAGTACTCAAAAGCAAGTCCATTGTTTGAAACTAGACCTCTTTAAATTTTCGTTGATTGAGTTTGAAGAAGTCTAAAGCCTGATAATTTTACCAATCCCAATACATCCGATTTAAACGAGCATAGAATCACAGATCCACGGGGAGAAACCAATGCGCATTTTTTCGATACCAGTGAACAAAAATATGATGCAATTTGTATGCATCTCTTGGTTCATTGTTGCAGGCATAGGCTGCAACAATGAACCTGATTTCTTTTTGGTAGGCGGATCTGTACAAGGACTATCCGGAACATTGACCCTGCAAAACAAGGGTGGCAATGATCTCGACATCTCTGCAAACGGCATTTTTAATTTCACAACAGCATTCGAGGATGGATCCACATATGATGTCGAAGTATCCGTCCATCCAGCTGGTCAAACGTGCTCTGTTACCGAAGGCACCGGCACGATTCATGGTGCACACATTAGCAATATTACGATCACTTGCATTAATAACCCGATCCACTCCGTCGGGGGAACAGTGACAGGCCTTCGTGTCACTGGCCTTGTTTTAAAAAACAAAGGTGGCGACAATTTAAGTATTACCAATAACGGAAATTTTACATTCGAAACGGGTATTCCTGAAGGACTGACCTATAATGTTACGATAGGTACACAGCCTTCATCAGAACAGCAGTGCATCGTTTTTTCTGGCGGCACAGGCATCATGGCGAGTAGCAATATCACCAACGTCTCGGTGATCTGTACCAACACAACCATCGTCGTATTTGCATCAGACACTGTCCCAAATGGCAATCTGGCCAGCCACGTTAATCCAGCCAATGCACGAGGTGGAGCCGATCAATATTGCGCAGACAAAAATGCCTCGCTGAGCCCAGCGTATGCGTGTTCTTTCATCCATGCATTTATCAGCATCACAGACGATGATGAGATTCGAGATATGCCAACCAACTATAACGTTCCAATAAACGCTCCACTCAAATCATCTTTGACGCACCTAATAAACATCGCCGATAACTGGATCGATCTTCTCGATGGAAGCATTGATAATTCCTTGGCGGATGCTGGTGTCACGAATGCTGGCAGCTGGTGGTCCGGTAGCAATAACAAAACAGAAAACGGGGCTAAGCAATACGGAACCCTGTACTCTGATAATTGCAATCATTGGACATCATCATCTGGGTCCTATTTCGGGATAGGAGGTGGGAATCAAGACACCGATCCTTTTCCGACAGGAAACATAAGCAATCAATGCAACTCTAGTTTTCGAAACCTCATCTGCTTGTGTTACTGAATCGGTTTGTTAAAATGATAGCCTTTGATCTCGTAGCCTTCACGCTGATAAAATGCATGCGCACGCGTGTTTTTTAAATAGGCATCGAGCAAAACACATGCGCAACCCGCTTGACGCGCAACATGCTCAACATGATCCAGTAATTTTTTACCGAACCCTACGCTTCTAAATTTCTCGGCAATCACGAAACTATCCACATACAAATGACGGCCACAATACACGAAATCTGCAAACCAATAGCCGACGACACCTGCACATTCTTCATTCGAAAAAATACCTAGGAATGTCGTCGCATTACGCATACCCACGCAAATACGATCTCGCAAAAGTTCTTGCGACATATCGGTGTTCATGCTGCCAATCAGGGTCATTAAAACAGGAAGATCTGCCTCGCTCATGGGGCGTACTATCGTATTGGACATGCTGCCTCATAGGCACAGCATATGAAAAGATTCAACGATAGAAAATGGGAAGTCAAAGGAAACAATACGGTCGCCGATGATCTGGCCAATTGCAAGGTATCCCATTTCCGATCAAGCCTGGGTTGCTTCGCCCACGAGGCGTGGTCTCACAATGACGGATCTTATTAGAGCTGTCCGAAGTATTTGTTTGTTCATCACGCCTCCCATAAATTCCGAATGGGAATAGCATACAACCCATCACCAAATCCCACGCTCATCTCTCCATCGTACAGTACAACACCCACAACAAATCGATCTCCTGCGTCATCCTTCAATTTGCGCAAACCACGGAAATCCGACGCGGTCACTGTCGCGGATGCCTTCACCTTAACCCCTGCCACTTGGCCTACACCGCGTTCTAAAACAATATCCACTTCGGCACCTTCTTTATCACGATAGTGATGAAAACGGATCTCATCTTCATGCCAGCTTGCTTGCCTACGAAGTTCCTGAAACACAAACGTTTCAAGCAACTGCCCTAGCGCGTTGCGATCCTGAATAAGTGCAGCCGCATCAAGCCCCAATAACGCGCAAGCAAGGCCCGTATCCCCCACATGCAATTTGGGCGTTTTAATCAAGCGACTTAAGCGATTGGTGTGCCACGGCGGAAGCTCTTCCAAAAGAAATACGCGCGCAAGCAAGGTCACGTAATCTCGAATGGTTGGACGACTCTGTTGAAAGGGACTCGCCAAATCACTGATATTAATCAAGCGTGCCGTTTGTCCTGCAGCAAACGCCAACAGTCGAGGCAAAATATCAAGCGATGCAATACGCGCCAGATCACGCACATCGCGCTGAACGATTGTTTCGATATAATCGCGATACCAAGCACTGCGGCGACGACCTGTGGAACGCGCAAGTGCCGCAGGATAGCCGCCCGCTGCTATACATTCGGCCAACGCATGACTTAATCGATCATATTTGCGTATCTTGAAAACACCAGAAAACAGCGTATCAAGAAATTTCGGACGGTGCGACGCCATTTCGCACTGCGCCAGCGGATGCAACCGTAAAATACCCATGCGCCCTGCCAGCGAATCGGCAAGCGTTGGTAACAAAAGAACATTGGCTGAACCCGTCAGCAAAAATCGTCCAGGCGTGCGCTTCTTGTCCACCACCAGTTTGAGCGTGCTAAAAATCCCAGGCACACGCTGTACCTCATCCAGGATCACCCGCTCAGGAAGATCCGTCACAAAACCCAATGGATCGAACGTCGCTGCCTCACGTGTCACATCGTCGTCAAAACTGAAGTAAGTGTAGTTCCGCTTGCGCCCGATCATCTGCGCAAGCGTGGTTTTACCGCACTGACGCGGACCGTGGATCAGAACAACGGGCGTATCGCCAAGAGCCTCGAGAAGGCTTCGCTCTGCGAAACGGGGATAAAAGTATTCATCATCAGCCATGATGGCCAATTGTAAGGTAGGATACCGTCCAATTGCAAGGTTATACCCCGTCCAATTGAAATGTTATCCGCATACCTTCCGCAAAAACATCCGGCTTGGTCAATAAGCTCACCACACCGTGAACACCTTTGTTAAGGTCGTAGAAGGCACCAGGATGCAGCCACACCCCATGATGTTCAAGATGCTTTGCAATGAGATGTTCTTCGGATTGCAATGCAGGAACCCGAACAAGTCCATACCAACCACCGTCCGCATCGTATAACGTGCATGCAGGAAAATCACGAACAAGCGTTTCAAGCGTTTGCCTGTTGTGACGTATGCGTGAAAAAATTTGTGCGTGGATTTTTTCGCCTATGTTGAGCAATTCCGGCAACGCGCGCTGCACGGGTGTAGAAACAGACAAAACTTGATCAGAGGTCCATGACAACGCTTGCATCATCTCACGACGAAACGCCGCAGGACCTCGCACACAAATCCAACCCAACTTAAGATGCGGCATACCACATCGCTTGGACAATCCATCCAACACAAGGGCTGGCGTATTTTCAATCATCTCGGCAATACCGCATTGAGGTTTCCGGAAACCATAGGTTGCAAACACTTCGTCAACAATGAGCGGCAATCCTGTTCTTTGTGCTAAATCAGCCAGCGCATGCACTTCTGCATCGCTAGGCCTATGACCGGTCGGATTGTTCGGACACACAAGGACAATCGCGCGCGTTCGTTCGTCGATACATGCGGCGATACTTTCAATATCCGTAATCCATCGTCCCTCGTAAACACTCTCCACCACTCGCACGTGCACAGCTTCAAGTTCAGCCAAGTGTTCAATCAGCGGATAACTTGGAGCAATCTGAATGATGTTATCGCCTGGTGCACACAGCGTTCGAAAAATGAAGCCGTAGGCTTCGCTGGTACTCGCTGTCAGTAATATATCATCCGTGCTGATCGAACTTTTGTACAGCGATGCCACCGCCTCGCGGGCAGAGATCAAACCTTGGGCATCTGGCTCGTAAACACCCACACAACCCTTCGCAAGGGCCGCGCCTATTTCTTCATGGGGATAATTAAATCCAGCGGTCGTTGGGTTCGATACCGTGAGATCAAAACGCGGAGGATATCGAACCAAAAGTTCAGAAAATATTGAAGGCGTTTGGGCTGGAATGCGGGGAAATGGCGTGCGCATCAAGACATCCTCTGCAAAGCTTGTTAAATAGCCCCCATGCGGATCATCGCAGGTGAACTTGGGGGCCGCAGGCTCCAAACCCCCAAAGGGGAAAACACCCGTCCCACCACCGACCGTGTACGGGAAGCGTTGTTTTCCATTCTCGGCGACCATGTGCAAGAGGCTGCCGTGCTTGATTGCTTTGCTGGCAGCGGTGCGCTTGGGCTTGAAGCCTGGTCCCGTGGTGCCAAATCGGTGGTTTTTGTGGAGCCCGATAGGCATGCCGCAGCGTGCGTGCAAGCCAATATCGATGCACTTTTTAAAGGCGAGGCAAGCCCCGCCCCTACGCTTCTCAAATTAACTGCGGAAAGAGCACTTCCAAAACTTGCAAAACAAGGCTTGCGCTTTGATCTTGTTTTTATGGATCCACCCTACGATGCCAACTTGTACACGCCCACGCTACTCGCATTGACCGCACTGCATCTTTTGAACCCCGGAGCCATTGTGGTATGCGAACATGGCCGCAAGGCCGGTGTGATTTGTGCACCCTCCCCACTTGCCCTGCTGGATACCCGTGGATATGGGGACACCCATCTTACGTTGTTCAAGGAAGGAAGCGAGCCGTGCGCGTAGCCATTTATCCTGGATCGTTCGATCCCATTACTTATGGTCATTTGAATATCATTGAACGCGGCGCACGCTTATTTGACAAACTTGTGATCGCCGTCGCCCACAACGTCAAAAAACAATCGTTGTTTACGGTTGAAGAGCGGTTGGACATGATCCGCGAAACAACCCAAGACTTTCCCAATGTGGAAATAGACGCTTTCTCGGGTCTTCTGATCGATTATGCAAACAGCAAGAACGCCTGCGCTGTGCTGCGCGGCTTGCGAAGTTTGAGTGATTTTGATTTCGAATTTCAAATGGCGCTCATGAACCACCGCCTAAATCCCGACATAGAAACCGTCTTTTTGATGACAGGCGAAGAACACTTGTTTGTTGCAAGCCAACTTGTTCGAGAACTTGGATCTTTTGGGGGAGATATCAGCGGTCTTGTGCCACCCTTGGTTCATGACCGAGTGAAGGAAAAATTCAAATGAAGTTTTCAAATCGCGCCCATGCCGTCAAACCCTCAGCGACCCTTGCCATTGCGGCCCTTGCCAGCAGCATGAAAGCAAGCGGCATTGATGTACTTGCCATGAGCGCTGGGGAACCCGATTTTGACACACCAGCAAATATTAAAAACGCCGCCAAGGCCTCCCTGGATCGCGGAGAAACCAAGTATACGCCAGTTCCTGGCACCATGGCCCTTCGCAAAGCCGTGGCATTGGATACCAAGAATCAATACGGCATTGATGTCACAACCGATCAGGTGATTGTGGGCGCAGGTGGCAAACAGGTTTTATTCAATGCTGCATGTGCCTTGCTTGATCATGGCGATGAAGCGTTGATCCCCGCACCTTATTGGGTGAGCTACCCCGACATGGTCATGTTCAACGGCGCAACACCTGTGTTTGTTGAACCATCGTCACGGCCCTTGCCCTTGGCGGAAGATTTCGCTCAAAAAATAACAGAAAGAACACGCCTTGTTTTTTTGAACAGCCCCAGCAATCCAACAGGCTGCGTTTATTCGCGCGATGAACTTTCCGATATCGCCGCATTGTTTCGCCGTCATGAAAACATCACCATCATCAGCGATGATATTTACGGACAATTGGTTTATGACAGCGAATTTGTAAGCATTATTCATGTAGCGCCTGATTTGATGTCACGCACATTGATCGGCACAGGCGTATCCAAAACCTACGCCATGACCGGTTGGCGCATTGGCTTTGGCATCGCTCCCAAAGAATTGATCAGTGCCATGAGCCGTTTGCAAGGTGCGAGCACATCGGGTGCTAGTTGTGTTGCACAAGCCGCAGCCCTTGAAGCCATTGTCGGCGATCAAACCACCGTTCACGAAATGGTACGTGTGTTTAAACAGCGCCGTGATCGCATGTGTGCACAGCTTGCAACCATTCCCGATGTCACAGTACCCCATCCTGGTGGTGCTTTTTATGCATTTCCCGATGTAAGTGCCTATTTCAGTGCGCGCATCCCGGGAAGCCAAGCCCTGTGCAAACATCTGCTTGAAGTCGAACATCTTGCCGTTGTGCCCGGTGTGGAATTTGGTGCAGACAAGAATCTTCGCATGTCATTTGCATGCAGCGATGCGGATATTGACGAAGGTATTAAAAGATTAAAGCGCGGGCTTGAATCATTGCGCCAATAAAACATGGATCCCCGTTTTCACGGGGATGACGCCTAATGTAATACCCCGCTGTGCATCAAAAGAACCGGATCGATCCCCATATTTCTTAAAGAGGCTTCCCACACCAATTGCGCGTTTTGATGAAAGACGTACCGGGGATCTGCGTCTCCCACAAGCCACGCGCCTACGCTTAACTCTTCGGCCAGCTGCCCTGGACCCCAACCGGTATATCCCAAATACACCCGAAAATGATCGGGAGGACGCTGCGCCAACACTCCCAGGGATTCCATGGAATAACTAAGTTGAAGCCCTCTCACCACCTCTTCTGACTCAGGGCCCACCGGAGGACCACTGTGCAATAAAAAAGCGCGTTCGGGCTGCACAGGGCCGCCTTCACACAGCAAGGCTTGGGGATCGCCCGTATAAGTCATGTTTTGCGATCCAAAAAAGTCACCGAAACTTAAGGATCCAGGTTTATTTATTACAAGCCCCATGCTTCCTTGCGCATTGTGCTCGATCAAAAAAATCACACTGCGTAAAAATTGACGGTCGCCAAGCTGCGGAACCGCCACAAGACAACATGGAGCTCCAAGCGTCACTTCTTCGATCATCTTAATACCAGCATAGCCCGCTTTTCTTGAGCCACCAATGGAAGGACGCACATGTCATGATAATTCGTTGGTTGAAGAAGAAGCCAACGTCGGTTAGCTATATCCCGTGGGGTCCAAAAACAAAAAAGGAATAGAGCAATCGCTGGACGATGACGTGATGATTATCTCCGGATCCGCAGAAGCCGTCGAAAGACGGACACTGGTTCAAAATATTCAAGCACTTCAATGGCGCGTGACCACGCTCGATGAAGAAATTGATGCAACCCGACAAAGTTTGCTTCTTTTTGAAGCAAGCTATCAACAAACCATGGAGCCCTTCTCCGAGAAACATGCTCAGCTCGATAAGGTACTCAGGCGATTGACGCAAACGATTCAAAAACTCAATCATCCACCACAAGCAGTGCCTGCATCGGCACAACGCCCCTACGTTATCCGTCCAAGCTTGAAATCGCCTCATACCGTGGCTGAAGCCAACACGAAGATCCCCCATATTCGCGATCTCTTCCGAAGCTTGGCACGCCAATATCACCCAGATCTCGCCACCAACGAAGATGACCGCATCATACGAAGCAGCGTGATGGCACGTGTCAACGATGCATACAATCAAAGGGATCTCGCTCGATTGCTTCAGATCCAAGATCGCATGGCATCTGTGAATGCAGACAGTGATCTTCATCATCTGCGAAGTCGCCATGCCTATTTGCAAAATATTGAAGCGCAACTTTTACAAGAAATGGAAATACTCCTACAATGCCCCATTGCGCAGTTGCGCGACAAAATCACAGAGGCCAGTCAACGTGGTATCAATCTGCTTCCACTGATCCAAAAGGATATGGAGCATGAATTTCACCAACGACTTCCATGGGTTCAATCGTCAGCCTATGAGTTGGAACAAACAGCCAAAATTGGACACAACGAAAATACGCAAAGTCCTATCCTTACGACACAAAAATCATATATCAATCATCGGATCCTCGATAAAATTATCGATCTCGCCAATGCATCACCCAACACCGTTTTTCTCTTGTTGATAGCGCATTTTTTTAATGAAAGCCCCGATGCGTTAAGTGGTTTAGCCTATTATGATGCTATCGAAATGCGATTGCAGGCAATAAGTACATCTCGTACATCACTGGCAGCGTGCCTTGTGGATGCCGAAGCGTGGGTATCATTTGATGTCATCAAACATTATCGAGCCAGAACGGGCCTCGTGATCCGAGATCCCGTGGTTGCAACTGCGATGTCCCATCTGATCGCACATCCTGATGCCGCGGCGTGGGTGCGGCGTGTTCTCAGGGTGATGGGCGATATGCAGCCATGCACACGTTGCAAACGCAACGTGTTTACGATCCCCCTCTTGCTTCTTCGAGGTCTCGATTCACTTCGTGCGCTTGCCTGTTCACTCTGTGGACATTGGATACACATGTATTGGCTTCCATGTGGTGAGGATATTGCATCGCACTTTTGGCCCATCTATTTGCAACAAGGATTGCTGCATGAGGTTCCCATGGTCTTGGGAGATATAAAAATAGGCATTCAACTCGCACCTGCACAATACACGCGATGGACGGTGGCTCAGTTTCTCGATGCAGTGGTTCATCATGTCTTTGTGCGAAATAATATAACACTAAAAAGAGAACATCTGATTCTCATGCACAATAAAAATTCTGTCGACTCGAACACACCGATTAAAAAATTAACTGGGGATGATATTGTTTTATCGATAAATCCTTCAAACAGCATTGATCTTGATGTGTTGATGGAAAAAGTAAAAGAAGCAATTACAGGGAGATTTCAAACGTTGGGTTGATACTGCCCAGTTCGCTAATAAGCCGACATTTTTTTCATCTCAAGTCGTCATCCCCACGAAAGCGGGGATGACGACTTGATTATGATTCCTGCATCGAGGAAAATATCGGTTTACTAACCAACTGATCAGTATATCAAAGTGGAACATTACCATTTCTCTTCACAGGAAGATCTTCTTTTTTGCCAATGATCGCGCGTAGCGAACGAAAAAGGACTTTTCGTGTGTCTGCACGCGAAATCACAGCATCTACAAATCCACGTTGTGAAGCGACTTCGGTCGATGCCACAGTACGATTATACTCGTCGCTCAGATCTTTTTTACGTTGCTCAGATCCGTTCGATTCTTTGAGTTCTTTACCATACAAAATCTCAACAGCACCTGCAGCCCCCATGACTGCAATTTCAGCGCCTTCCCATGCGAAATTATAATCAGCACCCACATGTTTGCTGCTCATAACAATGTATGCACCGCCATACGACTTGCGTAAAATCACAGCAAGTTTGGGCACCGTGGCTTCACAATAGGCAAAAGCGAGTTTTGCCCCATGATCAATAATGCCGCCATGCTCTTGTTCTTTGCCCGGCAAAAAGCCTGGAACATCCACAAGCGAAATAACAGGCAAACCAAATGCATTGCACGTGCGCACAAAACGGGCCGCTTTACGCGAGGCCGCAATATCAAGAACGCCTGCCAAATAACCTGGATTATTGCCAACCACACCAACAGGACACCCACCCAAGCGTGCAAAACCCACACGAATATTTTGTGCCCAAAGTTTGTGCACTTCTAAAAACGAATCTTTGTCCATCACCTGTGCAATCACATCACCGATATCGTAGGGTCTGGTTGCTTCGCGTGGGACAATCGACTCAAGCGCATCGCATGAACGCACGACATCGTCATCGCAGAGATCCCATTCGATATCTTCAAGATTATTTTGCGGCAAATACGATAAAATTCTGCGCGCAAGCTCAAGTCCTTCGATCTCAGAGGAAACCAGAAAATGGGCCACCCCTGATACTTCAGCATGCACACGACCACCACCCAAGGTTTCGGTATCCACCTGTTCGCTGGTGACGGCTTGCACCACTTTGGGTCCTGTCACAAACATGAATGATTTTTTGTCGACCATCACCACAAAGTCGGTAAGCGCAGGTGAATAGACCGCACCGCCCGCACAAGGCCCCATCAACAATGAGATCTGAGGGATCACCCCGGAAAATTTGACGTTGCGACGAAATATTTCGCCATAACCCGCAAGTGCCTCAACACCTTCTTGGATACGTGCACCGCCCGAATCGTTAATGCCGACCACAGGCACACCCGCTTTGCCCGCAAGATCCATTATTTTAACAATTTTCTGGGAATGGGCTTCACCCAGGGAACCCCCTAAAATCGAACGATCTTGTGAATAGGCGTAGACTGTTCGGCCTTCAATTTCTCCAAAACCGCAAATAACACCATCGCCAGGTGCTTTTTTGGTTTCCATGCCAAAATGTCGCGAACGATGATGAACACTTTCATCAATTTCAAAAAATGTTCCCGCATCGAACATTTGTTCCAAACGCGCACGGGCTGTAAGTTCAGCACCACGTACCGGCTGTGATTGAATTCGTGTCATGGTCGAAGCTCCATTGTCTTGAATTTTTCTACCGTTACATTTTCAGAAACAGGCATCATCACCATGGCGACAACAAGGTTTGATGTAAAACGAACATCTACCGTGACATCCTCCGATCGAATACCATGCATGTGTTTTTGCGCTTCACCTGAAAATGAAATCTCAAATTTTTCATTTCTATAAGAAACGGAAAGATCACGCATATCGACCCGTGCACCAATGCCCATTGCCTTAAGAACAGCTTCTTTGATGGCCCAAAATGCGGTCAGACCGGTATCACAATCAATAAAATCCTGTGCGTTCTCACGTTCGTCTTGTGAAAAATAGGTTTCAGCAAAAGAAGGCAGTCGCGCTTCAATCACCTCGGCGTCAATTCCTGGCGCTATTTCTGGATTTGTACTTGCATATACCAAAGCAAGCCCACCGCTGTGACTGATTGAGATCTTTATTTCTTGCAGTACATCGTTAAGATAGAGATGCGGAGCACCCAATACATCGGGTTTTAAAACGATCTCGGTATACGCAAAATTTTTCCCTAAAAGACGCTTGACCAAACGTTTTGCGGCCATACGACCTGCCAACCATTCACGTCGTCGCTTGTCACTTTTAAGTGACGAAAAAACAGCATGTTCCTGCGCGCATAGCCATTGACCAACCAGTGCATCAGCATCATTGACAAGGCACTGTGCAACCGCATCGACGTCCACATCTTCCACGTTCATCGATGCCAAGAGATCACCCAGCGATTGATTGAGAACTGCCGTACGATAGCCTTTCATGCTATCAATCACCGTACCATCGTCTGCAACAGCGATAATATCGAATTGGGCACCTTCTCCATTGTCTGAAATCGCATTCACGATGATTTGAACTTGCCCTGCCGCATCACCATGGCGATTGAAAATGATTTCATCAATGCCAAGCGGAAGCGACATACGACCTAATTTGGCCATTTCCCAAATGCCGGCGGTTTGAAAACCCGATTCACGAACAAAGGGTGCGCTTCGTGTTGATGCAGGTTCAATGCTACGTAGCCATTGCGCAGGATGAGAGACTGTCACACCCATCACCGATTTACCCAAAGGCTGGCTTGTACCTTCAAGGACCTGAAATGCGGGACCATGAAAGTAATGCTGGTAAATTGTAGCTGATCGAATATCTATTGGCACACTGGATCCCCGCATTCGCGAGGATGACAGTTCTTGTTCCGAAAATCCTATCCACGCATCAAAGTGTTCACGCAATACTTCTTTGCCTTTGGGGTTGATAAAAACAGAAGACAAAACAACGCGAACACCGTCATCGAGGGATGTTGCGGTCACTTTTACCGCCGTTTTTTTATCGTGAAACATCTTGAGCGGCGATGTGAAGTGAATATTTTTCGCAATCGTTGCCGATTTTTTTGAACATAATTCGGCGGCACGAACCATCAATTCAATGCCTAGAACACCAGGCAATACAGCAACGCCGTCAATACGGTGATGATCGAGTCCAGGTTCTTCTTTGGGATCAAGAACAACATGGAACACATGGGAGTCCCCCACGTGTTCAAGTCGGTCAAAAGGGATGTGCGCACCACCGGGCGTTTTCTTCAAATCCACAGGGAGTGTCGTGTTTCCAGCGCGTTGCATCACGTACGTGGCGAGCGCTCGCAGGGTTTGGACTTCCGACAAATTGAAGGATCCTTCTTTGGGAAGATTGTAACGATCGCGGAGGACGCCAAAAATCTCTGCCTGCTTGACCGTATCAATACCGAGATCAGCTTCAAGTTGGTAATCGGGTTCGAGATCGTCAATGCCGTAGCCCGTTTCTTGGGCAAACAATGCTTGTATTTCGGCCATGACGTCATCGAACACCATTGCTTCCTTCGGTTGCTCTGATGCTGCTTGATGGGCGGTAATTTCTTGTGTTTCAAGTTCGCCCAACTTGCCCGCAACAACCACTTCGCCTGTGATCGTCGAAGCAACAAGATCGGCCCCAAAACGCTCGCCTATTTCCACAGGCATCAATTGGACGCCCAAGGAATCCAAGACCTTCGCAACCGAACCACGGGTTGCCATACCAACGTCAGCCCATGCGGTCCATGCAATGTTCAAAATATCGCTGCGTACACGTGCAAGATAAGAAATAGCATTGTTGGCGGCAGAATAATCCACTTGGCCAGGATTTCCAAAACGACCCGCCACAGAGCCCATGCTCACAAAACGCGCTGGTTTTAAGGCATTTAACAATACATTCACAGCCGATGCTTTGGGGCGATAGGTGCGTAAAAACGCGTCAGGATCTTTGTCCACGAGATATTTGGATTCTTCGAGTCCCGCACCGTGTAAAACAACATCCACATGGCTATATCGCCCAAGGATCTGATGGGATGCTTGTTCAACTTGCGCTGCATCGGCAACATCGCACACCACAAGTTCAACCAATGAACCCAATGCTTCGAGACTCTTGATATTGTTCCAAACTTCAACACGCGCTTCGTGTTTACCCAACCATTGTTGGACGGCAAGCGGTGTCGCACGTTCTCCTGCCCCTTCAAGCGATGTCTTCGCTTTATTCTTGCGTTCGATATCCGTAAGCCCCGCCAAAGGACTTTCATTGGATGATTGCCCTGCAGTACGCGCCAAAATCACAATACGAAGTGGTCCACGTGCGGCCAATTCCTTCAGAATACGAAATGTAACGCCCCGCGCGCCGCCTGTTGCAACCACAACGGCATTGCGCGCAAGGCCCATACGCTTCAATAAAATGATGTCACCACGACCCAATGCCTGCATTGCGCCGTCAGCATCAAGCACGAGTTCATTGGGTCGATCGTTTGATTGCCATATTTTTATAATGTTTTTTGGTTCCCATGTTTGATGGGCATAAACCGCCAAACATCGGCTGTTGGGCCATTCGCGTGCAGCAGCTTTCACCATGCCCGCAAGCGTTCCTGCAAGCATCGCTGTTTTCGCATCATCACCCGAGACAAGCGTCAACAACCCTGGCGCTTTAAACGATGCAACACGTTGCACCATACGAAAGACATGATCAGAAAATTGTTCTGGTTCTGAACATGGGCCACTCACAACCACCACATCGTCGATCAGATCTTCCGCAAGCGTCACAATGATGGCACCTGCATCACGTAAACATTGTTCCATAGACGCCGATGCTTGTTGCGCAATCAAAAGCACACGACGACCTTTGAGAACACTCAAATCGCCATGCGGATCCGACACATGCCACGTTTGCACAGCACGTACAGTCATCCCGCCTACTGAAGCTTCTTTGGCGACCGGGGTCGATGAGGGAACTTGTGTGGAGACTGTGGTCAAGTTCGTACGCGTTGCCATCACATGTGCAATCGCACGCAGCGTTTGCATCTCACTCAATGAAAAAGAGTCCTCTTTTCCAAATCCATATTTTTCACGAAGCATGGCAAAAATTTCTGCCTGTTTCACCGTATCGATCCCAAGATCCGCTTCAAGTTGATAATCGGGTTCGAGATCAGAAATTTCGTAGCCTGTTTCGCGCGCGAAAATTTCGGTGACTTCGCGTAAGATGCTTGCTTCGTCCTGGGTCCCCGCTTTCGCGGGAATGACGGTTTGCGTGGGAATGACAGTTTGCGCGGGGATGACTGCATTCAATGCCAACGACGGAACACCAATCTCTAGAATCGAACAACCACCATTTTCTGCCACACGCAGCGCACGATGATTCAGTTCTACACCTGCGTTTTGTTTATCGCTCACACGGTCAAGCCATGCCTGATACATATCGATGTTTTCGATACGACCTTGGGTCGTTGCAATACGATGGTATGCAATCATCGCAATTTGAGACCCAAATCCTGCCGCAAAACGAAAGGCGACATCGCCCGACACATGAGAACCATCGGCAAATTTAAGATCAGAAAAGTCGGGATCCACTTGGCGAAGATTGGCGATGGCAGGCAAACGTTGATGCTGCAAGCCCTTCATCGCAACCACATCTTCAAACGTGGCTCCCATAGGGTGCCCCGTGTAGCCCTTGGTATTTGCAATGGTAAGCTTAGTCACACCTGAACCAAAAGCCGTTCGGATCGCATCAACTTCAGCGGCCGAACTTCCACCACGGGCGGGCGTATAGGTTTCGTGGGACAAAAAGTAACTTCGTTCGGCCAACAACGAGGGTGTTGTATTGAGCGACGATGCCACACCCGAAACAAATTCAGACATCACCCGCGTGATATGTTCAGAATTAAGCCGAGTGCCATGATAAGCGCTGTTTCCGAAATAACTGGAGAGAATAGAGACATACGGGATCATGCCGCGTTCTTGCGGTAAATCACTTTTTTCGACCACAAATGCCGAAGCCCCTGCACCCACAATCATGCCATTGCGATTTGCGCCAAAGGGCAAAGCGGCTTGCGTCACATCGGTTTCGGTGGTCGCAGCACCGGCGGCTAAAAATCCAGTACCGATCCATGGGAATGCACTGTTGGATGTCACATCGTCAGCAGAAATAACAACCACACGATCACAACGTCCTGTTTTAATCCAATCGCAGGCAATGCCAAGAGCCTGGGTTCCCGATGCGCACGCAGAATTGAGTTGTGTATTTGGGCCTTGTGCGCCCATGAACTGTGCAAGCTGTGCATGGCCCATGGCCAGCACGCGAAATAAAAATTTACGACTGAACGTGTATGCCTCTGCACGATTGCGCAACCGTTCAGCACACTGGCCCATCATATGTGCAACTTTTGTACGTTCAGATGGATTAGAAATGCATTGATCGAGTTGAGAAACCATCGTACGCACATCATCGGACGAAGAGACTGCGAATTTATCGGCAACATGGCGCGACACGTCGTCAATCACCTGTTCAATACCAGGAAATGCACTTCCCAAAATAACACCGGTTCTTTCGCCTTCACACAATGGAAGCGCAAAACGATCCGGGAGCTGTTTTCCTGTGCTTGTGGTTCGGTAATGCTGCACAAGCGGAAGGCCCGCATCGCGAAGAGCATCAATCCCTGCTGCGAGAGAAAGACGTCCGGTTGCATCAAGGGAATCCACAATTGTAGCATCGATGCCGTACAAGGCCCCCAGATCAAATTCACCTATCTTTGCAGCCAAATGAAGAACATCGGCCAATTCACGAAGTGGTTCAAAGTTGCCGCTTGTTTTATTGAGACGAACGACGTTCTTCTCAAGAATCGCTTCTTGATTTTGTGTATTAGGCGTCACAATAAAATTTTCGCCGTCTAAGAGACGAAGCGTGGCATCGTCATGGATATTGGGGATAGGGTCTAAACTTGGCAAAATAACTGAGATGCCAGAAACAACAGGATATGAGGGCGGTTCGCGAACCGCCCCTACGTCAGAAACTGAAGGCGAAGCAAGCTGCGCCCCTGCGCGACCGACAGCAACACCGTGCGATGCAAGTGCGGCCAATGCTTTACGGAATGATAACACACCCCCTTCGCGGGGATGGTTGGTCGCAATCACCGCATGTTCTCGCTCGGCCGCGATATTAGAGACAAAGCCTGCAACCGCCCGTTTGGGACCTACTTCCACAAAAATTAGGGCGCCATCCTTAAACATGCGTTCAACTTTGGCAATAAACTCAACAGGCGATGCCAGTTGTTTTGCAAGAAGCGCAACGATTGCCTGCTTGCCTTCTGGATAATATTCGGCATTCACGTTGGACAAAATGGGAAGCGTCGCGCTTTGAATATTTAGCGTTTGCAATACCCTCGTAAACGGTTCCACCGCATGGGCCACAATACGGCTATGAAATGCATGGGATACGGGGATCTCCCGTGCATCGATTTTTTCTTCTGTAAATCGGATGACAGCTGCAGCCACCGCAGGACTCTCGCCTGCAATCACTGTTTGTGAATGGCAGTTTTTGTTGGCAGCGATCACATAGCCTGGGATCTCTTTGAGAATTTTTTCAACCAGATCTGCATCGGCAGCAACCACTGCCATTTTTCCATTGTCTTCGGCATGAACGCCCGCCATTTCGCGGCCACGGGCACTGACCGCATACAAGGCATCACCAAAACTCATCACACCGGCAGCTACACAAGCAGCGTATTCACCCAGCGAATGGCCCACGACCATATCCGGTGCAACACCATGTTCTGCGAGAAGTCGCATCATGGCCACATCGGCCGCAAGCATCGCGGGTTGGCAAAATTGGGTTTCTCTCAGTTTTAAATCAAGATGATGCAATTCGTCTTTGGCAGCACTCTTCGGCCATACAATATCGGTAATTTTTTCACCAATGACCGACTCAAGTATAGCATCGGCCTCACGAAATGTTTCGGCCACCACCGGATACACTTTTGCGAGATCGGCCAGCATACCAAGATATTGAGAACCTTGGCCTGGGAACATAAAAGCGATTTTTCCGCGTTTTGCCAAAGGTGCGTCGTCTTGAAGAAAAATACCTTGCGCTGCAAGGATGCGTGATTTTTTGGTGGAAGCACTTTCGATTTTTTCTAAGGCATCCGCGCGATCGTTGGCGACAAATGCCAATCGGACCGGTGCATCAAAGGCATGGTCATCGATGGGTGACGGGAATATTGTTTCAATGGCCGATTTTGCATGATTGATCAATTGCGTTAAATCGGATGCGCCGAAGACTTGCAGATGCGGCCCCTGGATCCCCACTTTCGCGGGGATGACGTCTTTTTTAATCTCGTCATGCGCAGGGATGACGACGGCATTCAATTGTTTTTCAACATACGCCGCAATGGAACGAATGGTGGGTGTATCGGAAAGTTTGAAAGCATCATCGGTTGGCAACGCGTAACGCTTTCGGATCTCAGCCAAGATCTCGGCTTGCTTGACGGTATCAACACCAAGGTCGCTTTCGAGTTGATAATCGGGGTCAAGATCGCCCACTTCATAACCTGTGGCATTGGCGAACATCGTGGTGAGCTCGGCAATCAACGTCGCACTATCATGTGTTTTCATGGATGATGATTTCTCTGTGATCTTCGCATGGACAATCGGTGAATCAGGAAGATGCTTTACAACGGAAGGATCCGAAGGCGCTTCTTCCAAAACAACATGAAAATTGGTGCCACCAAAACCAAAGGCGCTCACGCCAGCACGGCGTACGCTTTGTGTTGGCCATTGCTCTAATTGCGTAGGCACGCGAAGTGCCCCTTCAAGCAAAGGCGACCCAGGTGGCGCTTCGATAAAACCGGCGCTCGGTGGGATCACTTTATAGTGCAAAGCAAATGACGTTTTAATGATCGACGCAACGCCCGCAGCACTCTTCAAATGGCCAATCATCGATTTAACAGAACCCACAGGGACAGGTACTTTTCCACCGCCTGAGGCACGCAGCATATCGGTAAGCACACGCGCTTCGGTGGCATCACCCACCACCGTGGATGTGCCATGGGCTTCAAAAAGTCCTACCGTTTCGATACCAACACCCGCTTGGGCATAGGCTCTCTGCACCGCAAGTTTTTGCCCAACAGGATTGGGCGCAGTCATGCCCTTGCCTTTGCCATCGCTTGCAGCACCAATACCGCAAATCAGCGCGTAAATACGGTCACCATCGCGCGTGGCATCTTCCAAGCGCTTAAGCACAACCACGCCCACGCCTTCGCCCATCACAAAACCATTGGCGCGTTTATCAAACGGCACGCTGTGTTCAGCAGAAAGCGCACCAATTTTAGAGAACTTGGCAAACGTTGGTGGATCCAAACTTCGATCGGCGCCGCCTGCCAATGCAAGATCGCATTGACCACTCGTAAGTAAACCCACCGCACATTGAAATGCTGCAAGCGATGCCGCACAGGCTGCATCGGTCGTATAATTGGGCCCCCGCAAATCAAAGACATTGCACACGCGACCTGTGATGCAATTGGAAAGTTCGCCGGGCATGGAATCTTCCGTCACAGGCGGTAGATTTTCTTTGAAATGGTTCTCAAGTTCCACCAACGTCGTGGCTTGTTGTGTGGGTGTTAGCGATTGAAACGCAGTCGTTTTTTGCAATGCTGCGACCGATTCTGGAAACCACACGCGCATGCTCGTGAGATCTTCATTTTCTCCGCCCATGGCATTGCCAAAAATAACGGCGCAGCGTTCACGATCGAATGATTTTCCGGCCCCATCGGCCATCACCTGCAAACCCGCATCGCGTAACGCTTCCGCACTGGCTGTAAGTGCCAGTTTTTGCAAATCATCAACGCACGGAAGGCTTTTGGGTGGAATTTTAAAAAGCGTTCGGTCAAAAGGAATATCACGCAAAAAACCGCCAATCGCGGCGTACGTTTTTTCAGGCAGCGACCGATCTCCAGACCAATAACGGGATTTTAACCAACGTTCGGGTGGCACCTCGCGGATCGCAACATGCCCTTCCTTGATATTGCGCCAATAGGTTTCGGCGTTGGGCGCATCAGGGAACACGCAGCCTATGCCGATAATAGCAATTTTTTGATTATAGCTCTCGCTCACAAAGAGACCCCCACTGTTCTGATAATAACGCATTTGCGGGTTTGGCATTCGCTATTAAAGGACAGTTCAACCATCCCTACATAGAACGACATCTAGCGTGAACAGGGGCGCGACCAGCCCTGATGGACCATGTTCACTTGCGGAGGTTGTCGCCAGCCTTGGCGGGCCCAGGAGCCGCGGCGAGGGGCCTCGTTCCGGGTTTCTGAAGGCGATTGTTCTTGAGCCGCCACAGCTTGGGTCACAACGGTACTAATGCTTACAGTCTTCTGATTGTTCGCCTGTTGTTGCATGACCCTCTTTATGCAAAAAGCGAGCCAAGTGATCGCACGCAGATCAACAGACAAAAAGCGTCGTAAAATCATCGCATTAGGAAGAATAAATGATTATTTGACACCGATTTTGAAATTAACATTCATGTATAGCACCTATCGGTGCGCTCATTCGGACCCAAGTGCGCAGAACGATACGCAGTCAGCAAAAGATGGGTAAGTAACGTCACTACATCTTTTTCGCCAACATGCGATTGCATTCGCGCAAGCGTGCGGCGAGAACACGGGCAATGTTGACCACCACCCATGTAAATCCATTGCGAAAATTTTTCGCAAACGTGTGCAGATTTTCTGATGACAGTTCCAAAATAGTCGTGGTTTTTGTCGCACGCACAGTAGCTGAACGATACTCTTTATCGATAATCGAAAGCTCACCAAAAAACTGAGATGGACCGAGCAAATCTACACGGTACATTTCACCGCTTGCGCCATGCCCAAGCACTTCCACTTCTCCCGAAGCCACCACAAACAAACTTTCGCCCACATCGCCTTCACGGAAAATAATATCACCCGCACGGAAATCACGATGATGAAACAAATCAGAAATCATGACAAGCTCAGCCGGTAAGAGGTTTTCCATCAAGGCCGAGCACGATAACAATTCACGCTTGTCAGCATCTTTCATGATAGTCTCCCAAATTATGCAGATCTCCCAAAAAAAGCTGTAAGACGAGGATCTGGTCCGATTTCCGCACCATCCAGTAGTATCGGTTCCAAAAATTCGACACCGCGCGTACGCGCAACGCGATACACACGAAGTGGCTCAAGATCTACATTATGAAGCTGCTGATCACGTCGCAGCGGAACAGCATACGCGGAGCCCACATCATCTGAGCTTGGCCAATACAAAAATTCACTTAACAAAATACAATCAAAATCTTTCTCGGCCTCAAAAAGATGCGTTTGCAATGCATCTTCAAGCCCATGCTCCTGAATACTTATTTTTTTGAGTTGTTCACGCAGTGTTTGATCTCTTTTTTGTTCTTGGTCTGCACTATATAAAAGAGTTTCAGCCAAAGCGCGATCGCGCTTTGCAAGGTAAAGATACTCAGAACGTGCAAGCGATGCACGCAAAGAATCGCTCCATCGCGTTTCCACGCGGCTCCATATTGCGGTTCGCTTGTTTTCTTCGTTTTTCATTCGCCGATCGGCGACTTGAAGTTGCTGTAAGCGCGCTTCCAGATGTGCACGGGCAGCATTCAATTCATCACGCATACGATCCACATCGTCACTGTGATATTTCTCCGCGGCTTTCATACGACTTTGCACAAGAAAGATTTTCTGGCGTAAACTTTCAACATCCTGATCGACACAATCGCGATCAGCCCAAGCCCCGCTTGCTTTGCTGCGTTGCTTCTCAAAATCACTTACAGCCTGAAATGAATCGTTTTCTAGATCTGCAAGTTTGGATAACGCCAGCGCTGATTTTTCTTCCCATTGCCCCGCGCGCATTAAAAGCGTTTCAGCTTTCTGACGTATGCTTTCTGATTGAAATCGTAGCATCGATAATTGCGAAAAAAGGCCTTCGCGCCGCTGAAGAACGGCCTCCTGCTCTGCACGAATATCGCGATACCGACGATACCATTTAAGAAAAAAATCCGTATCTAAAAATTGGACGATATCCTGAGAAGTTTTTGTTTTCACGATTGTCCCCCCTCTCAAAGGTCCGTGCTTAACCCGATGATGTGAAAATGAACGGAAAGTTTACCGTCACACTACCACCATCAGGTTTGGGGAAACGCCACTTGCGAATACGGCCCACGATACATGCCCCAACGGCATCGGATCCCATTTGATTTTTGGAAACAAATGCTTCTTCAACCTGACCATTCACACCAATGGTAAATTCAATTTCAATTTTTCCCGATAAGCCCGGATTGCGTTTAAGTTCTTGTTCGTAACAATCCTGAACCATGCGTTTGCGCGTACGCACAACTTCAGCCACAGCAGCGGGATCTAAAGCACCATCCACTTCAGGTGCTTCAGTTTTCATAGAACTCACCCGCGCTTCTGACTTTGCTGCGAGATTGACCTGACCCCCGCCTGATGTTGCAAGGCCGCCGATTTTTGCCGACGCTCCCGTACCACCGCCACGCTTATTGGCTTCAGTCGCAACCCCAACACCGCTGATCCCTTCAAATGCACTGTCGAGATTGCTATTGAGTCCACCTGCTGCAAAGACATCCGCCACGGCGCCCGAGGCCCCGGGAGCCCCAGCGGCGCCTAAAATAGCCAACAATCCCGTTGAACGTATCTTCTCCCGTACTTCATTTTTTCGTTGTTCTTTGGCGCTAGGCGTTTGTTCTTTCTCAGCTTCGGGCTCAGGTTTTTTTTCTTCTTCCTCGGCTTTGGCAACTTCCTCTTTCGGCGCCTCACCTTTTTCTTCAGGCTTAGCCGTTTTGGCAGCCGGAGGAGGCGGCACATCTTTGGGCTTACCCGGTGCAATAAGCTCTGCCCAACGATCATTCATCGTATCGAGCGTGACTTCCTTAGGAAGCTCCACAAAGTACATCGAAATAATAACACCCAGCTCAATGGATGCCACCGTGAGCAAAATGGCTGCAAACACCCAATCGATGGCTTGTAAAAAACCGCCTCGTGCACTTTCAGGAAGTTTGGGAGCAGCAATCTCCGGGGGCGGTGTCACAAATTGAAAAATAACGGTGCTATCACCAATGACCACTTTGCCACGATGTTTATCGGTCAGTGGAAGTACGAAGTAGCTTCCTCGCTTCTGGACAAGCCCCTGACTTTTGAGTGTGGCGATATCGACAGGTTCTGACGCATCATCGACTGAAACCCTACCACCCATATGCGCGGTAAGAACCAGCTCGTATGCGCCACCCTTGATCTGAAATAACACATGGGATTTGGGCAAACCGTCGGCTTGAAGAACAAACGTGTTGCTGTCATGGACACCAACACTGAGCGTAGCTCGATCTGGGAGGCGCCTCTCGTCAACAACCTTGCCACCTTGAACCACACAGGCACGCAGGACTTTACGAACAGCTTTAGGTGCTTTCGCGCTTTGGCCGTTCTGAGGCTGCCCCGTAGCGCTTGTCGCCGAGGTCATACCCATTCTCCCCACTTGCTGTGTGAAGATGCCTCCCGCTAAAACAGCCCTGCGGAAAACACAGGATATGATCTCATTGAGATCTAGCCTGCCTTGATCACAGCAAACTTGAACTTGCTAAACTGGGCCTGACCTGCAGTATACATCACTTGGCTCAAAAGGCTAAAAGGTACTTCGCGATCGGAAATAATTGTAATCAATCCTTGGAATTCAAGCTTCTTATTAAACTTGGATATTTTCTTCTGATGCTCAACCGCGAGCTGCAATGCCTGATAAAGTGGATCGATCAGATAACCACCGCTGCTGCGTTGTGATTCGGGAACCACTGCATTTTGAATCGTCATGACCGGTTCATCATCAACCATGATGCCATTTGCTGTTACCGTAACCGCTGTGGTCTCAGTGGGCATCATTTGTGCGGTTGATGTTGGAAGCTTTAAATCTTCTGAGGATTTAAACTGCACAGGATTGGTTGAGTAACTTTTTAAGAGAAACACCAACAGAATCGTCATGATATCCATAAGCGAGTTCATGTTGAGGCCACCCCCCTCGTCTGTAGCACGCCGCTTTCGCTTCGCTTTGGGCCTTGTCCCATCACTCACAAAAAGTGACGGATCGGGCGAGGCATTGCCTACAAGTTCATCGCCAGATGGTGGTGTCTGTTGTTCTTCCTGCTTTGCCATGCCACACTCTCCCCTTAGGACAATCCTGGGCTCAGAACCACTTCTTCAAACAAAGCACGCTTGTCACCACCGGGATCCTTGGCTTCGCGGGAAGCGTCCATGGCATCCGTGATAGCTTCGTACTGAATCGCCGGTTCTGCAGCGAGGATAATACGATTTTCATCAGGAAATGCTTCTTTGATTTCCGCAAGCTTCTTGGTGAGGGCCTCATTATCGTAAATCCAAAACTGCAGTGATTGCTCCGACCTTTCACACTTTGGCAACTCACGGTTGCGTGCCCGCGGCGGTGGCCACGTGCCCACATAACGCTGACATGCGACTGTGCTTTGCTTTAACGGAAACGTGGGCCCTTTTTCTCCACCGGGCCCTGGCAGCACAGCACCCGAAGCGGCCACGGTATAACCTTGATCGGTGATCGTGACCGTAAGATTCAAAGGCGGTCTATCGGGTTTTTCGGGCGGCTTGTCGGCCGCAGCGGCACTGCCAATGGCAGGTGCTGTGACGTTGAGAACCGCAATTTCAACAAACACCGACGATAACAACAAGACAGGAATTAAAATGGAGATGAGGTTCATCATGGGCGTCAGATTGAGCTCCATGTCCTCTTCTTTAAAATTCCGACGCTCAGATGGTCTTCTCGCCATGGTTTCCCCTCATACAACCGTGTTGGCCATTTTAACGGTCAAGCGGATTGGTCTCACCCTTGCCGCGCGATGCCAACAAATTCTGCAGTTTCACAGAGTGTTGATCGACTTCATCAATGATCTTTTTGGTCACGTTGTTCAAAAACACGTAGGCCAACAAGAACGGGATAGCGACGATCAAACCAAAGGCAGTGGTATTCATGGCGATGGCGATAGCAGCCGTCAGCATCTGGGTTTTTTGTTCGGCAGGCGCATTGGCAACCGCCGCGAATGCCTCGATCAAACCCATGATGGTACCGAGAAGTCCAAGCAGCGTGGCGATATTGGCCAAGCTCTGCAAGGTTCCGGTGCGTTTTTGCACCTGAGGAACAATTTCAAGCGTTGCTTCTTCGATGGCATTGGCGATTTCGATTTCGCCTTTGTTCGCCCGTGTGAGCCCTGCTTTGAGCACTTTGGCAAGAACTGCAGGCGCTGCCGCATTGCACAGTTTAATGGCACGATCTATATTATTTGCCATAACTAATTTATGGATCTGCGCCGTAAACTGATTGGCGTTGATGTTGTATTTGAAAAACAAAAAGATGAATCGCTCAATCACGATTGCAAGACCGAAAATAGAAACAAATGCGATGGGGTGCATGAAGATACCACCATCGGTGTAGAATTTGGCCATTTCCCCTAGCATTGTCTGCTCCTTGCCTTTGTTTGCCCGTATGATTCGGGCCACGCCACGTTAGAAACCCACACCCATCACCAAATCACTAAAAAGGCTCGCGTTCAATGGACTCAAGAATTCTTGTCACAAAACTTCTCTTCAACTCAATCCCCTCAAAATTGAGGTTACTTCGTTGAAGAATATAAAAGGCTTGTGGCTTTTGAATTCTCCCCTCCACTTTAATGGCCTCCAAGCGGATAACCTTCCGCTGTGCCCAAGCATTTGGGCTGGGTAGCCATACCCCCACGACTACCGCGATAATAAACGCAAGCCTCCATCCTTGTGCAAGTACTTTCTCGCGCATAAAGCCCTACTCTTTCTTATCGTCCGCTGTATTTTTCTCTTCGGCAGGTGCGGAGGCCTTCCCTTTGGCATCTTTCTCTTGGCGACGCTTCTGGCGTTCAATGCGTTTATTCTCTTTCTCGATGGCCTCTGTTGCCAATGCCATGTAGCCATTCACCTGAGCAATTTCTGTTGCGCTAAGCCCAGAAGATTTTAAATAACGTCGAAAGTAATCAACACTTGCCGTAAGACGCGGGATTTGTGTCCATGCTTCAAGTTCGTTATCGAGATAAAGCACACCCAAATTATACAGTGCGGCAGGCATGTCCGATTTTCGTTTCAATGCCTCTAAATAGGCCAATTCTGCTTGCTTAAATTGCTGATCACCACGCAATGCATTGCCATAAGTGATCCAATAATCCGGCATATTGGGATCAAGACGCATCGCTTCATGGGCCAAAACCAATGCCTCACGATACGCACCAATTTCGGTGCGCACCGATGCCAAATTATTGGCAATCGCTGCCGTCGTGGGATCCAATTCTAAGGCAGTAAGCAAGCTTTGCACGGCCTGTCCAAAACGCTTGTCCTCCCTATACAAAAGCCCCAATTCATGATGGCCCGCTGCCATACGATCATTGACGCCTAAGGCCTGCTTAAGGGCCACAGAGGCAAGCTCTCGCTTTCCCTGGCGGCGATACACGATCCCTAAAGCCAACATGGCCCCTGGCGAAAGCTCATCGATACGCAAAGCCTCAACGGCTGTGCGCTCCGCACGTTCAAGATCTCCGGCGCGTGCAAGCGATTGTGCAAGAGAAGCCCTGCCTGAAGCCGTTTTCAACGTCCCAGATCCTTTTCCTGCAAAAAACTTTTCCACCCCCGCAAGGCCTGATTGTTTTTCAATAATCGCCACCATTCCTTCGGCAGCAGGACCAAAAGCAGGATCACCTTGAAGGGCGAGCAAAAATTCCGCTTCCGCTTGTTTCGTACGACCTTCGCTCAAATGAATAAGAGCAATATTGTGATGGGATGGCGCATGCTTGGGCTCGATCGTCAGCACATGGGCAAACGCAATGAGTGCACCCGGCTTATCGGATCCGAGCAAAATCACGGCTTTCGCAAATGCAGCCTCAATGGCCTGCTGTCTCGCTTGTTCTTTTGCCGCAGCTTCATCTGCAAGCTCTTCTTTTGTTTTTCCGTATCCGCCCTGACCGCTTCCCAGTACACAAGAGGCCAACCCAACAGATAGCGTGCACACCAACAGTCTTTGCATCATGGGGCACCTGTCTTGACGGGTGTTGCTTCCGACGGTTGTGCAGGCAAGGCTTCAAGAGGTAACGCTTCCACAACGGTCGGCGTGTAGGGTTCTCCCTTCGCATCAGTGTATCGAGGCGTTGCCACCACACGTAAATCCACAAATACCTTGGCGTCTTTCTGCAATGGCCACATCGATTTTCGCAATTTATTCAGGGATACCAGCGTTTTTTGGGTCCACGTGTTGACCACTTGAAATTCGCGGCCTTTCTCTACAGTAGTTTCAAATGCTTGCACTGCTTTGTCTTCGATCACCGCCGACCGTTCTTCAAGCAAAATCCGATATTCATCACACACTTCTTCAGCGGTCACACCCAGATCACGGGCGCTTTTGGCAACATCAGGAGGACATGGCGCCTTATTCAAACTCTCTGCAAAATTCTCATAGAGACGACCGATACGGTACAACGAAGCAAGCGTCCATTCGATGTGTTTAAAACGAAGTATTTTTTCAAACTTGGCTTGAATTTCTTGAAGACGCGCAGCCTTGGCAACAAGAACTTCTTGTTGCTTTTTGCTATCGCCCACAATCGCCATGGCATCAAAAGCATCTGACTCGGATTCAATCAGTTTGTATTCTGCTTCGGCAGCAAAAGCCGAAGCTTTTTGTTGAATGGCGGGATCTTTCACGCCGCTGTATACATTGACTGCCGACTTCAATTCATCAAGTGCCGCATCTTTTCGTCCAAGCACGCCCAGTGCTGTCGCGATCCTAATGTGCGCTTCGATGATGCGATCGGCATAGGGCGCATTCGCGCGATACTTGCTGATATAAGCCCGATACGAATCGATCACCGCTTGTTGCTTGCCCATTTTTTCATACACAAGACCTGCGCGAAAACACACTTCAGGTGCATCCTCACGCGTCGGGAACAATTCACAGTAGCGAAGGTACTGTTTTGCTGCCACGTCGTACTGTTGCCGATTTTCGAGCGCAAGCGCCGCATTGTACGTCGCATCTGCACGAAATGCCGACTTGGGATAATTATCGACCAAACGCAAATACAAAACAATCGCACGATCAAAATCAAAAAATCGTTCCGAATTAAGCGCGGTACGAAAAATTGCCGCATCCACAAGTGATGACTTTGGATAATCTTTGGCCAAGCGTTCATATACTTTGGAGGCTGAATCGTAGCGACGAATTTTTTCAAAATCCACCGCTGCATTGTTAAGCGATAAATCCGCGTATTCGCCCTCAGGATACGCATCCACCGAGCCAATATACAAGCGTGCCGCTTCTTCAAATTTACCTTCTTCTGAAAGTTTTTCCGCGATCTTAAAATCAGCACCTGACATAAACTTAGCAAGCTGCAAACGGAATGGATCTTTTTTACTCAAGCCCTCAAGCTCTGCAAGCATTTGTTTGCAGTACTTCGCGACTTCCACATAGGCATTGGCCAGCAAATAAGACTCAATCACCAAGTTTGCAGAAAACCGCGATACTTCATGCGAGGGATAACGCTTGATAATATAGGTGAATCGTTTGCGTGCCTCTTCAAAATGCCCAAATGCGTAAAGCGTTTCCGCCGATCGATACATAATACTCGGTAACTTTTCATCCTCCGACACCATGCGTGCATACACATCGGATGCATCCACCAAATTTTCACGAATACGTGGGATATCCATGGGCTCCATCGATTTATCTTTGGGCCACGTTTGACTCGTGAAAACTTGAAGCGGTGCAAGTTTTCCTTGATCTTGTAACAATGTGATTTGATTTTGATACGAAAGCACCACACTAAATGCACTCACCTCGCGGAATTTATCTTCCGATGCAACATCACGAACCCACGCATATTTCTCAGCCGCCTTGGCAAAATTGAGCGCATAATACAAGGTTTCTGCATAATAGTAGGTTAACTCATAAACCTGTGGATCTTGCGGGAATCGTTCGAGATACTGGGCATACAATCCCGACGCAATGCCGTAGTCACGCACCGCCAAATCAATGCGGTTGGCATCTTTGTTCACCTGGGCCTGTTTGTGATAAAAAATGGCGGCACTGTAAATCGATTTGCTAAGGAATTTTTCGGCTTGGGCCAGGGCATCGGTGTCTAACGTATGCTTCTTGTACCACGGACTGCCTTCCGTATACGCACTTACCAAGGCACGCCGTGCTTCGGCCGATGTTTCAAAATTACGGTCACGTTCATAGGCTTGAATTAACTTATCTTGAACCGAGGGTGCACCTCTTTCCATGGGATAGCGTTCTTGCACCACGCGATATACAGCACTCGCATCGGAAAAACGTGTTTGCTCAAAGAAAATATCACCTAAGGCAATCAGTACTTCGCGTGTGTAAGGTTTTTCTCCACGATCATCGAGATATTTGATCAGCTTTTTATAACCACCCCATGATTCATCGGAGAACGACAACGCGATGTATTGAATCGCTTCGCCGCGCAGATCTGCACCGCGTTCTTTTCCTTTCGTTTTGCTAAGAACATTAAAATCAAGCAATGCCACAAATGTATCGACGGCCTTTTTGTATTCATCGGACGCCCGAATGGCATCGGCCAATCGATAATGCGTCCATGCCAACTTGTAGAGGGCTTTATCGTAAAACGGACTGTCTTTCATGGGAAGTATCGCCGAAAAAGCCCGAAGGGCATCCTGCAAGCGACCTTCACTAAAATAAAATTCGCCGATCCGGGTCCACACTTCGGCCGCGAAACGATTGTCTGGGATACGTTTATTCAGCTCTTCAAAAACTTCAACGGCCTCCGCCTCTTCGCCTTGTTCCGATAAACAAAAGCCCTTGAGATAATAAGCCCCAGCAACAAGACGGTAATTAGGGAAACTAGAAATCAATCGCTGCATCGTCGTGACGGTTTCATCAAAATTAAATTTGGGTTCAGGCACCGGATCGCGTTCACGAACCGCATCCGGCAAATCAAGCGACAGCTCATAGCGACTTCGCTGTTGAACATATGTATCGTAAGAACGCTCAAAATACAGTTCAGCCAAACGAAAAAGTACATCTGGGGTATGAACAGGACTCTTGGGATAACGCTCTATAAATCCTTCAAAACGTGCAATGGCCTCAGTACGATAATCGCGCTGCTCTCTTTCTAAATTTTGAATGCGTTCTTCAGCACCGCGCGACAGTGCATTGCGCTGGAGCTTGTATCGCCGTTCAACCGATTCACGGTTAAGCAATTGATATTCTTTGGCGCTTTCTTCGAGCCGATGCACCATCGCTCGGAGTGCTTCCAAGGTGCTTTTTTCTTCGTCGGTGCGCGCGCCTACCTGTGAAGGCGCTATGCCGTGGGCGCGCAATGGTGATTGCGAAGATTTTGCAACAGCCGTTGCAGGGATCGCCCACACGCACATCAGGACGAAAAAAAAATTACTTGGAAGATTCCGTGTCACCACCGTCGTTAAAATCCTTACGGCGCGCACGGGCCGTGGTGACATCGTAGCGCACAGCCGGACGATCTTTGAGGTCAGTCGTCATCCCACCTTTTTCATACCCTACGATCTGAATTCGCGTAAGTTGACCTTCTTTGGAAGTAAACGTGTAACTTGACCGAACTTTAAACTCGTATCCTTCAAGGTAGCGGAATACGCCAACACCGCGGCCTCTGTACTCCAGAAACACCGACAATTCATGGCGTCCCGGCGCAATACTTCCATCAAATATATTGATAGATTTTTCATCGCTCAACGGATCTTTTTCGCTGCTGCGATTAAAGATCGGCGCACCATCGAGCTGATAACGTGCACGGATCAATTGAAAAGCACCACCCATCTCGTTGCGATGAATAAGCACCGCGCGCGACCCCGTGATCGCCCCATGCATCACCACTTCCTGCAATTGCATCAAGCGCGCTTTGGACTGAAAAATGCGCTCTTTTAAATCATTCACACGTTCTTCAACATCGCGGAGGGTTAGATTTTGTGTTGAACCCTCGGTTGAGATCCCTGGACTTGAGGACAAAGGTCGTTCTAATGTCGGCGTCTTTGCTTTGCTTTCAGCATAAGCTGGCACCGCATACCAAGAGCATATGACAACAAATGTTGTGTATTGCAGGCATCGATGCATGCTTTTTTCCCACCGCAGAGACCAGTGAGCGCCCCCTGTGGGATGTTATCTTCCATCGGATCGTGCGTCAATTTTTCGCGTCGTAACACCACGAACCATAGTCATAGCAAGCTCAGTATTTTGCAAACGCGACATGGCAAGACGCACCACAAGTTTCATCGTATCAAACACGCCCTGGCCACGAATCGACGACGCTTCCATATCTGCGCCTTCCTGAGAATGAAGCAATGCACGCAATTCTTCTACCGGAACAGCATCCGCCACATCCCGCTTGTTGTACTGCACCACCATGGGCAGCTCACCCGGCTGGAAACCGTGATACCTAAGATGCTCGTGCAACTCCTCCATGGCATCAAGATTGGCCTCGCGGCGCCCCTCCGTGCTATCCGCGACAAACACAACCCCATCAGCCCCCCGAAGCACCAAACGCCTACCCAAGGCATGCAACAATTGTCCTGATACTGCGTAAAGATGACAATACGTTTTCATGCCCCCAACTTCACCCAGCGACATCGGCAAAAATTCAAACAAAAGTGTACGTTCGCTTTGGGTGGGCGAAATCAACGACCCCCGCAAATTTGGATTGCTTCGGTCATACAATGCCCGCAAATTGGCCGTTTTTCCTGACTGCCCTGGCCCCACGTAAACGATTTTACAGATCACTTCTTGCGCCATAGAATTCACGTATGACATATCCCTCTCTCCCCTGAACTTACTGACATAACGCACAAACACGCTGAAACTTGAATATTCAAGCAACATAAGCACATCAAATCCCGATAATAGCCTTTAGCGTTTTTCAATAAAATGAGAAGGACCCCTCCCCATGGCGACCGTTCATAAAGCGACTTCCGGCCTCAATGTCGTCCTGTATGCGACTCAATACACCGATGCCTCGCTTGTCAAAGAACCGTACATTGCAGCGTTTCCTTCAGGACGTTCACAGCGCCATCTTCGCGCAGTCCTTGAACGCTTGGACGGAACGCCAGGAAAACGAGTCGTCATCGTTTCCGGCAGCCCCATTTCACTCCCAGAACGTGAACTTGCACTCACGATGCTCAACGCAACCCATGCAGAACGCGAACGCATTGTCTGGTTATGCCCTGAAAGCGCAATGCCTACAAAAGAGTTCGTCAAATCAGACGCTACCTGGGCCACCCTCCAATCCTACGCACAAGAAGCCCATGCACAAAACCTGCCCATCACAGTGCGCAGTTTTTGCGCCGATGATTGGACCGATGGCGTCGCTGCACAGCTCGGCGCAAGGATGTTTGAAAGCCCACCCGCGATTACCGCACAGTTCGGCGGTAAATTTGAAGCAAAGCACATCTTTGACAGCGTTGAGATCACAACTCCCGCCTGGAGTAAGACGCTGTGCAGAACTGTTGAAGAAATCAATGCAGCTGTCACTGCGCTGATTGCCTCCAATCCCTCGGCAACCAAACTCATGCTCAAATTGAGCGATTCGGGATGGGCCGGTGGCCTTGGTAACGCCATCATTGATGTGGCCGAATTCAAAAAGACAGGTAACATTTGTGCCGAAGGTGTTCTTAAGAGCGCCATCACATGGAAAGAGCTGGAAGAAGATCTTGGTCGTTCTGGGGCCATTATCGAAGTCATGGTTCCTGATGTCATCGGCACACCCAGTATTCAGTGTGAAATACGACTCAATGGCACCGTGAAGATCCTCTCGACGCATGAGCAAATCGTGGACGACTTGGGTTCTTATATTGGGTGCAGATTCCCAGCCGATGCTGCACATCCTGGAGCAAGTGCCATCCGTACCCAAATGCTAGAACAAACCAGGCATGTCGCAGAAGCCATGCAGGCCCAAGGATACCACGGAACATTTGGGATCGACTTCGTCGCCGACCGTTCGCAAAAAGTGTGGGCACTTGAAATTAACGCACGGGTCACCGGCACATGCCATGCCATTGGATGGGCCAAAATGGTGCTGCGTACCAAAGTAAGCCAAGAGGACGGCCTGCTGCGTGGATCCGACGGAGAACCCAGGTTCTACCACAACCAACGTATTTTTGGTTGGGCTGATTATCAACGCCTCAGTATCGACGACATCTCGGAAAACCTCAAAGGTGCCGGTTTACTCTGGGATCCTGCAAAAGGTACGGGATGCGTTCCTGGTCTTGTGGGAGGACTTTCGTTGTGCGGATTTATGGAATTGACGGCCATTGCAAAAAACACTGAAGAAGCCACTGCAATGTTTACCAATGCAAAATTAGCACTCGATACTGCTGCAGCGCACAAAAAGTAAAAAGCGTAGAAAAGACAATGACCAGTCTCACAAAAGCAGTAAAATCGACAACGATAGCCTCGTCGACGACAGTCAGACCCCCTGTGTACAACGATGCCGAGGCACTGCGCTTACAACAAGGCCTGAGCGATGCGTGGTCGCCCGCAATGTTCGATGAATATCTCAGTAAAATGGGCAAATACTGCGATCCAGAGAGATGCAAAGGACACGCCTATCAACCCGTCATTATTCCACCCTCCATGCGCGATGAAGCGTTTGCTGCTGCGCAAAATATTGTCACCACGCTTGAGAAACAAAACATTCCGGTGTTGTGCGCCGATGCGGTTCCGGGAATGTACCAAACACGCGAACCACCCAAGCGACTTCCTGGTGCCATCTGCATTGATTTTGCGGTGACCGCAGAAGGCTTGAAGCTTATCGAATTTGAAGGGACAGGAAACTATTATGGTTTCGCCCAAGCGGCTGCAGAAGCTTGGATCAGCATTCTGGCAAACATTCCCGGGATGCCACAAGAATGGTCGTTTTTACACGGCGATAAAAGTATCGCTGAATTTCAAGATCTCACACGACGGTGCATGTTCGGTACCCATACGCCCCAAGAATGCGCCATCACCGATATCGGATTGGCGACCCAGAAAACGGGATTTGATTTTCAAGCAACCCACCAGATTTACGACATTCCATTGGTTGATCTCGAAGCGCTGACCCAAAAAGGGGACACGTTATTGAGGCCCAATCCCGACGGTAAGGGTGAGCCCATTCCAGTGCGACGCGTATACTATCGTCCATTGGCCGATGAAATTCGCCAAAAAGAACCCACACTCCACTACGATCTCAAAACACTTTCGACAGAATGGTTTCCAAACCCTGGCGATCAACTTTTATGGAGCAAAGGCACCATGGTGCATCTCCATGGTCATCCTAACGTTCCTCAAACAATCATTTTATCCGAGGCATCGGAAGCGATGCTTGCAGGCGATTTGTCCAAGTATGTGCTCAAACGTCTTGGGGGCTACGGTGGAACAAGTGTTGTTCTGAAAGTGACACCCGAGGACATTGAGAGCATTCCAGTTGCCGAACGCAATTCATGGTGCCTTCAAGAAAAAATTGTTTACGACACATGGCTCATGACATGTTCCAAGGACAAAAAGCGCAAAGTGGGCACAGAGCTTCGCGTGATCATGGTGCGGGATCCAGCGGATGAAACAAGAATGATCCCCACGTACATCATGCCGCGCTGCTACGGGAAAAATACAGGCATACGACCGACGATCGCGCTTTGGCCGAGAATGGCACAATCACTACCAACTATGAAAAGATTATAACTGAGCGATAGTTAGCCCATCACCCGTCGTTCTCTTAAAGCACGCCCTAATGTCACCGCATCGGTATATTCAAGTTCGCCCCCTGTGGGGATCCCTGAGGCAATGCGTGTCACGCGGCATGATGAATTTCGTAGAAGCTCAGCCAAGTATTGCGCCGTGGTATCGCCTTCCATGTCCGCATCGGTGGCCAGAATGACTTCCTGAACACCCAGAGTTTGAACACGTGCAACCAATTGCGAAAGACCAAGTTGCTCAGGCCCCACGCCATCCAGAGGCGACAGTGCGCCATGCAGTACATGATACAAACCAGGATAGGCACCGCACCCATGAATCGCGCGCACATCCGCAGGACTTTCAACCACACACAGCATTTTTCGATCGCGGCCCATGTCGCCGCAGATCTTGCAAACAGATGACGTCGCAATATCACGGCATTCTTCACAAATACCCACGGTCTCGGTCACGCGCAAAAGTGCATCGGCCAAATCGTGGGCCAAACGAACATCACCCCCCAAATCAGGACACGAACGCTTGATAATATAATAAGCCAAACGTGCGGCGGATCGTTCACCCACCCCAGGAAGTCGCCCAAGCTCCGCAATCAAGCGTTTGATGGGATCGACACTCATGTGGGAAGGCCCAAACCCATGCCCACTGCCATGCTTCCCAACTGTCCTTTGAGGCTTTCTTGAATATGACCGATGCATTGATTGCATGCGGCGCGCACCAAATCTTCAAGCAACGCCGTACTATCAGGCGTTACCGCTTTGAGATCGATGCTCACATCCAGGACTTCAAAATTTCCATTCATGGTGATTCGAACCAAACCACCACCCGCCTCACCCACATAACGCGATTCGCGGGCCTGACGTTGCGCTTCTTCAAGACGACCACGCAAATCACCTGCCGCTGACATCAGTTTTGAAAAGTCCATGACTTACTCCTGCAATAATTCGACATGGGTAATCGATGCATCCAAAATATGCATCGAACTCTGCACCGCCGAATGATGGATCGCGGCATGCTTCACCGCCTCCACTTTTTCGTCCCGCAAGGCAGCATCGTATTTGGCCAAACACACCGTCCCTGGTGGCACGTCTGTTGGCTTTACCTCTCGCACTTCGATTGCAATCGAACCGCCCAGTGCTTGCTGCAATGTATTGCGATTTTCAGGCCCATTGGCGGCATCCAAATAAAATCCTTGGGCAAACCCAAGCACCACACGCTCAGGTGTAAATGACAGTACCCACGCATGTTCCCAAATGGACGCGCACGCCACACGGGTACGACGCACCGATTCCACGGCTTGGCGCCATGTGCTTGCCACATCGGTTTTAACCTGTGGGTCCCCGCTTTCGCGGGGATGACATGGTTCGCGAACCGCCCCACCAGGATCCACTCTTACCTGCACCACGGGTTGCGGATTTACGGGCGGTTCACGAACCGCCCCTACAAGAGGCGGCCTTGCGTGCGCCGTGGGTTGCGGCTTCACGGTCGCAGCAACCGCCCCTACAATAGGTGCGCCCATCATCGCATCGATCCGCGCCATCAACGATGCCACAGAGGCACTCGATTCAATTTGCAGCAAACGCAAAAGTCCCATTTCCAAACTGATTTGCGGATGGGGCGATCGACCAATATCGGCGGTAGTTTGCGTAAGCAGAGCAAACATACGATCCCAATCATCGGTATGGCGTTTGGCGTATTGGGCTTTCAGGCGCGCTATGTCATCGGTCGATCGTTCAAGCAGCGCCTGTTCTTGCCCTTCCACAATGGCCGCGACCCGCATATCTCGAACATGCTCACACAATGCACCTGCGAAGGCTGCCGGATCGTATCCTCGTTGTTCTCCATCACGTACCATTGCAAGCAATGCCTGCGCATCACGCGATGCCACCGCATCCATCACCGCAAACAACATATCGCGATCGATGGCCCCTAAACATGCAGCCACCGCTTCAGGCGATGGATCGCTTCCTACAAAACTTAAAACCTGATCAAGCAACGACAATGCATCGCGCACCGATCCTTGGGCTTGGGTCGCCACGGTGTACAAAGCATCATCACCGATGGAAATGCCTTCGGCCTTGCAGATCTCGGCCACATGTTTTTGAAGCGCCCCCACACTCACGCGACGAAAATCGTAACGCTGACATCGCGACAGCACCGTCACCGGAATTTTGCGCGGTTCGGTGGTTGCAAAAATAAACTTCACATGGGCCGGTGGCTCTTCGAGAATTTTAAGCAACGCATTGAAAGCCGCGTTGGACAGCATATGCACTTCATCGATAATAAATAATTTGTAACGCCCAGACGAAGGCATGTACTGCGCGCTTTCGCGAAGCGAACGCACATGATCCACACCGGTGTTGGACGCACCATCGATTTCGATCACATCGGCGCTGTTGCCTGCCAACATACCGATGCAATTGGGACAACGATCACACGGATCCGCTGTCGGACCTTCGGCGCAGTTGAGAGCGCGCGCCAATACCCGAGCCGCTGTGGTTTTCCCAACACCACGTACCCCTGAAAAAACAAACGCATGGTGCACACGGCCCAATGCGATGGCATTGCGCAGCGTGCGTACCACGTGCTCTTGGCCAATCATGTCGGTAAAAGTCTTGGGACGGTATTTACGGGCGAGGACCAAATAGCTCACGTGGATAACCTCGGTAAGATCCTATGGTTGTCATCGTGTGGTGTCAAATCGAAACAGGAACGCAATGCAGTTTTGTAGGGGCGGTTCTTGAACCGCCCTAGAAAGTGGCGGAGCGAGAGGGATTCGAACCCTCGGTACCTTTTGAGTACGCACGCTTTCCAAGCGTGTACCTTCAGCCACTCGGCCATCGCTCCAAGTGATAGTCCGGCGCCCCAGCACCCCAGGACAACACGACCGTTGCTTCCTTCCGGACCTGGCGGGATTGATGCCGCACTGGTCACTGGACCGGACTATCGGGGAGTGGCTATAGCAAACGATGTTCAATGAATCTAGGAAGAAAAAAAAGTGGCGGAGCGAGAGGGATTCGAACCCCCGGTACCCGCAAGGGCACACTTGATTTCGAGTCAAGCGCCTTAAACCAAGCTCGGCCATCGCTCCATGTGCTCAGGGCACAGCAAGCTGCGCCCCTACATCATGCGAGCGTTCTAACCCAACGATGGTGGAAGTGACAACCGCCGGTTCGCAAAAAATTGCTTCACCATGCGTGAGGCCTCATCCCCACACACGCCCACGCAAACTTCCGGACTATGATTAAGGCCAGGATGATTGAGAATATCCATGAGCGATCCTGCCGCTCCCGTACGCGGATCACGTGTGGCAATGACCACCCGATCCAGCCGCGCATGCACCATGGCCCCTGCACACATAGGACACGGTTCGAGAGTCGAGTACAACGTACAACCCGACAAACGCCAACGTCCAAGCTTCTGAGATGCCATACGCAATACAAGCATTTCGGCATGGGCGGTAGGATCGCCATCTTGCTCCTTGCGATTTCCAGCCTCAGCAATAAGTACGCCGTCTGATACGATCACCGCACCCACAGGCACATCACCGCCCGCTGCCGCCTGGGAAGCCTGTCTTAATGCCTGCTGCATCCAATGTTGATCTTCGTCATGCATGGGTTACCATTATCGCTTGGTCTTTCGTCTTTTATGTTTTGCTGTACTTATTTTCACGGTTGTACTGCCCTGTGCCCGTGCCGACGTTATCAGCCATAGCGTTTTACTCACCAATGTACCCCCAAACCTCCAATGGCCGTTGGTGACATCTGCCATCAACAGCCTATTTGGCAAGCGGCGCGATCCCATCAGCCGACGTGTCCGATTTCACCGAGGCATCGATCTCGACGGTGCCTATGGCGCACCCGTATCCGCCGCCGCCGAGGGCCACATCGTTGAAGCGGGCTGGTACAAAGGCCATGGGCGTCGTGTGGTCATAGAACATGCTGGAGGCTACGTATCGACGTATTCCCACCTCTCGCGCATTGTGGCAGTGCCAAAAACGCGCGTCCAACCGGGTGAACATATTGGGCTTGTCGGCAACAGCGGGCACAGCACCGGACCCCATTTGCATTTTGAGATACTGAAACACGGTGTGCACATCGATCCTTTGTTGGTTCTAGGAACGGGTATTCATTATTGAGCATTCCGTTCATGGATAATACGCAAACCTTCAAGCGTCAGATCCCCGTCGGCCATTTCGATGGTGCGCGACTCAGGCGCAATAATCGATGACAAGCCCCCGGTGGCGATCACACGCGGCACGGCATCCAACTCGGCCACCATACGATCGACCATGCCATCCACCATCGCCGCCGTGCCAAATAACAAACCTGATTGCAAACTGGCCACGGTGGTGCGTCCAATGCACGCAGGCGGGCGCTCTAAATCAACTTTGGGCAACTTGGCCGCACGATGCACCAAAGCCTCCATGGAAACCACCACACCAGGCGCAATGGCACCGCCCAAATATTCACCTACAGGAGAGACCACGTCAAACGTTGTGGCCGTACCAAAATCGACAACAATCACGCCGAAGGGACCACCCAAGTCATGGCGAAATCGTTCATAAGCCGCCACCCCGTTGACAATACGATCGGCCCCCACTTCACGGGGCGCATCGTAACGGATCGGCATGCCTGTTTTAATCCCAGGCCCCACCACCACCGGCTCAAGCGATAAACGACGCTGACATAAATTACGAAATACCGAAGTCATGGGTGGAACAACGCTTGCGATGGCCACCTTTCGGATCTCAGTTGCAATCACCGACGTGTCTTGAAGCAGCCCGCGCAACAAAACCCATATTTCGTCTTCGGTGCGCGCCACTTCTGTGGACCAACGAAATGTATGCTCCAACGATTTCTCGCGGTACAAGCCAACAACGGTGTGGGTATTTCCTACATCAACGACTAAAAGCATAAACAACAAGATATATTTTATCTGCCACAAGATGGCTATAGAAAGGAGGTTACAAGAGCCAACGGCATGCCAAAACGGACATGATCATCCCCGTGGCATCGGCCAATAAACATACAAGCACCGCATGGCGCGCAGCGCGCACCTGCACGGATCCCAAATACAACGCCAAGACATAAAACGTCGTTTCTGTGCTTCCCTGCATGGTGGACACAATTTGTCCGATGATCGAATCCGGACCATGGGCTTTCATGATCTCGCCCGCCACCGCAAAAGAACCCGATCCCGACAACGGCCGCAGAAACACCATGGGCAACACTTCGCTCGGCATACCAATCAACGATGTCAAAGGTGACAATGCTGCCACCATCAAATCAATCGCGCCCGATGCGCGCAACATGCCCACCGCCACAAGGATCGCCACCAAATAGGGAATTATGCGAAACGCAACTTCAAAGCCTTCTTTGGCGCCAACCACAACGGCATCGTAAACTTTCACACCGCGCAGTGCCGCAAACAAGGCTAGCCCCACAACAACACCCAGCAAGGGCCATTCCGCAAACACCGCATGACGTGCAGCATCCACACCTCCATCGCCTTGGGCTGTTTGCCAAAATGCAGTTCCAAAGCCCACAAACACAAGAAGAACGGCACACCAGAGCAGTGCGCGTTTCCAAGGTTCAAGCTCAGGCAATGCTGCAACGGCAAGCGCATCGGGCGTTTCGATCGTCGCTTGAGGCGCTTCATGGGTCACAACAATTCCTTGGGGAACCGGCCAAAAACGAGCAAGCAACAAAGCCGAAATAATCGCAATCGTGGTGGATGTAGCAGTGGCAATCAAGGTTGTAAGCAAAATAGATCCCGGTTCTGTAGAACCGAGCGATGCACGCATACCGATCATGCCTGTAGGAAGCACCGCAACGCCCGATGTGTTAATCGCCAAAAACAATACCATCGCATTGGTCGCAACGCCTGGACGTGGATTGAGCTTATCAAGCTCCGTCATGGCTTTTAAGCCAAATGGCGTCGCCACGTTGCCAAGACCCAACATGTTGGCCGCCATATTGAGCACCATCATACTCATGGCAGGATGATCCGCAGGAACATCCGGAAATAGACGACGCATTACAGGCCTGATCAAACGTGCCAAATCACGCAACAATCCCGCATCGCGCACCGCTTGCATCAATCCTAAAAAAAGCGCCATGACCCCCACAAGGCCGATGGCCAACATCACCGCCGAAGATGCACTCTCCGTCACGGCCAAGGTCACGTCTTTGAGGCGTCCTGTGAAGGCACCGCACACCACGGCCCCTACGACCATTACAAGCCAAATTGCATTCATCATGAAAAGAACACTTTCTTAAGAGATCACGCGAGAACTCGTCACTGATACCACCAAACCACGCTCTTTGGCCAAATAGATCAAAGCCGTGGCTGGCACACAGACCACACCAAGAGCACGCGCAGATCCCGAAGAAGACCATGTGCGCCATTCTTCATCAATGATCTCACTCACGGCCTCTGAAAATCTTGCAGAATCTCCAGCCAAAAGTCCCGCCCATGCTTGCGTGTATGCACCACGTACACCCGTGGAATAACGATGGCGACGCAACATACGCAGCAATTCGTCATGGCGATTTTCTAAATACAAACCGAGGGTCCACAAACGGTAAATATGGAAAATATGATCAAAAGCCATATCCGCACGCGCAGCGCCCGTAAACAATGTTTTGGCATAGGGAATATCCCCGCAAGCAACCGCCGCAAAAACCGATTCACTGCTGATCCAATGACGTCCACCCACCACATCGCTGTGAACTTCTGGGGCGTAAAATCCGCGAACAAAACCGGTATTAAGTTCTTCCGAAAGCGCATTGGCGGCTTTAACATGCGAGCGCCAGACGTCCACGGATCCCTCTAGCGCCCACTCACAATGGGCAATGCCCATACGTACATCGAAAAGTTCGGTCAATTCTTCAGGCGCTGGCCACTTGGTGCGCAATTTGCGAATACTGCCCGATGCCACATTTCGCGCGTCAATAACTTCCTGGTGAGATTTTTCATGGGCTTTAAGTTCTTCGTGCAAGGTGTTCACCTTGACACCGATCCCCGCAAGCTCTTCTTCATGGGCCTTGGACTGCGCATCGGCTTTAGCCGCTGCAGAACGAAATTCGATTTGTTCTTCGGGCGAAATCGCCGCACGCATGCGTGCGAAATACGTCGTTCGTTGACGCCGAAAAATTTCAATCTCCCGATAAAGGGTTGGCAACATCGCATTCAGACCATGGATCTTTTCACGACACTGGCGCATGCGCAGTTCGATATCCCGCTGCACCACCGCACGCGCTTCGGCTTGGCTCAGCTCTTCTTCGAGCTGACTCCTCACGGTCTCTGCCGCACGCCGCCTACGCGCAAGCTTTTCAGCCAAAACAGGCTCCCGTTTATGTAAATCACTCAACAACGCAAGCGCGTAGCCGCTTTGGGCATTCTGCATATTTCCAGGGTATCGCATGAAGGGTCACAAAGTCATGGTGTGGGCCTGATTGACCCCTTCAAATTAAATATGACAAGAAAACACTGGGAGAAGTGATATCATTTAAACATTGGAGCGCTGATTGAATGGCTTCCATAGGGGAACGAACTCCTAAATTGCCGCGTGGCACGGCAACAAGTACGACCGCTGCGGGGCATGTTCAGCCACCCCCTGATGCTGCTTCCGGTTCAGCTTCTGCGGCAGCAGCAACCAAGGACGATTTTAAGAAGACAAAACAACGCGACCCGCCCCTTCAAAGCCAACCCTTGGGAGCATCACACGCGCTGTCGCACACAGCCGCAACGGCCGCCATTCAACACTGCATCAACCACGCAGTCATCACGGGACATCTCGATTTACCCAACATTTTTGCTACCCTCAAAATATCGGATCCTGCGAATGCATACAAAGCCATGGGCTCTGGGGGTCCACTCGATCAACTGGTTTTGGCGCTTGCTGATCTTCCTGAACAGAAGTGGAAAAAAATCGTCTCTGTGACAACCCTCTCGGGTACGCATGAAACAATTGCAGGCAAACCCGCGAACGTCATCGCCCTTGAAATGGCACCTGGCGAAATCGACCAAAACCTGTGTTACCGCGATGGTGCCACATACACCGAACCGGTGAAGGCGCAGATCCTTGCTCACGAAATCACGGCACTTCACCTCCCACCGGAAGAACATGCGTTTGTCCATGCCTTGATGATGGAATACCATCCCTACGTGGGTTCTGATAATCGCAATTTTATTAAGATCGCCACACAATGGGTTGAACGAAGCACATTTGATGCCCCTGCTCTGATGGCGAAATTGCATAAGTTGCTCAAAAACGTTTCGGTTCGTTGGACCGAGCATTTGCAGGTTCTACGCGCAACAAATCCTGTCCCGCCCAGTGACATCGTGATCCTCACTTCCGACGGCGGTACCGCGCATCTCACCGCAGCAACAACAGTCGCCGACGAACTCAAATCAAAAGGGTATCGTGTACGGATCGTGAACGAAACCACAGATCTCGGTCCTGATCCACTTGAACGCGCTATCGGTTTCAAACGAGGATGGGCATTTCGTGAGATCAAACAGAAACGCAACAATCCCATTTTATACCAAGCACTCAATCGCTTGCACAATCGACTGGCGGGCGTCCTTCATGATGATCGTATGGATGCACTTCGCATTCAGGTGGGTGAAGCGCCTGTCGTCGTTTCGCTTAACACCTTTGCACACGATGCAAGATTGATCACCGATGGGAAACACGTCGTCTTTGATGTCATCGACACAGGTCCTATCAATGGAAAACTCACATGGCTCGCCAAGCATGTGAAAGACTTTCATATTGAAGGCGCCCAGATCCTAACCCATGATGGTGACGCTTTTACCGTCGATGATGCCGGTCGTCCCGTCATTGCAGCGGGTGATGGATTTGTGCGAACACGGTATCCCGTCGACGATCCACCACAAGCCGACCCAGCAGCGTTCTTGCACGCCCTCAATCCCACGGGAACACGACGTCTCTCCGTGTTGTCATTCGGCGGACAAGGGTGCAAAGGGAAGGTTGGACAATTTCTGGATGCATTCATTGACAACCGCGAACTTGCACATGATCGCGATCTGTTGTTGCTCGTGGGCTCCAATACCGCGCTGAGCATCGAAGAAGTACAAGCGTACCTTACTGCACGAAAAATATCATTCTCCTCGATCGTTGCTGGTGATGATCCTGTCACTTCACCACACACATTCATCATCACCAACCGTGATGGCCGCGACCTACGTATCCGTGTGATGCCATCGCTTAACCGTATCCAAATGCGAAGTCTCGCATCGGCGACCGATCATTTCATCATCAAACCCGGTGCCGCAACGACGCATGAAGCCTTGGCATGGGGTGCACGCGGCATTGTCGCATATTTCGATGGTACCCACGGCTGGGAACGCGGGAATTTGAGTGTCCTCGCACATGCGGGTTCTGGGATTGTGTACGACAGTACATCCAGTCACAGCATTGCAGAGACATTGCTCCGCACGGCTGGAAAACCTTCCCATGTTGCAGAGGAAGACACATGCCCCACCGTTGCAGACGTTGTTGTTTCCCACCTGACACAGAGTCGCGTGGCCGTTGCCAAAGTCTCCAGCCATCAAGCCAGCCCACTCGATGATGACAACGTAGAAAGAGCTGTAAATCGCCTTTTTGCGGCCACCAAGGGCCATCTTGAAAAACCCCGTGATCGACTTGTTCCACTGCGTGCCAGCAATCCAGCCCTCCTGCGGGAAGAATTGAGCACCTTCATCCATGATTTTTTTACACTGGCCGAACAACTCACCGACGCTGACTTGGCGAGTATTGGGCACGACGAATCCCCAAAGATAAAAGAGATCCGAGCGCGCCTTATCCAAGCGGAAAGCACGCTGTTGGATCTTCCCGAGGATGCGCCATCTTTTCTTCGTGGTCCAGGTGACAGACCGATTATTCTATGGACAGGTTTCGCAGCCATGGACGCATCACTTGCAGATGCCACGCGGGAGTATCATGGCATTTGCAACTTCTCGGTGCCACTGTGCAATATCTTGTTTATTGCATGGGAAGAACAATTCGCCAGCGCGCGCACCTTGGAAGGCGCCCCCATCACCACTGCGATCCCGCCAACCTTGAATCCTGTACTGCGCCAATATGCCCGCAGCACGCAGGACTTACGACGTCAGATTGATACGGATGTCGCCAGCGGATCTGACCAACAACAGGTGGCAGCAAAATTTTTTGGCCAATCACTCACTGTCGAAGAAAAACGACTTGCGGAGACCACTGGTGTCCTTGTTTCCAAATTATTTGCGTCAACGTTTTCCACGGGTTCTGCAAGACCTATTGTCATCGCAAGCATCAATCGCATCGCCGAGTTTAAAACAAAGCACCCTGTGCTCGCCACCGATACCATTCTTTGGGACCACGAACTTCCAGTGCTTCGTCATGTACGCCAAGACGTTTCTCCCAGGTTTTTCTTCGTCGACGAATCGAACACCATGCGTGAATATCCTCTTGAAGAATTTCGCCTGGTGAGAAGCCGATGGCGCCCTCAAGATGGATCGGACACCGCGCTCACGTTTCGCGACAGCTATACGATCGGCATGCCACATTGGCCTGAATGGCTCTTCTGGAGCGCCCAGCCTGCGCGTCCTACGACAACAGTGGCCAAAATGACATCGTGGAGTAAAACGCGTAGAGCTAAAGCCACGAAATGATCCTCCAGACCCCACCTTGCCTGACCCGTCCCTAAACTGTTAGACACAGGGTTGCATGTCTAACGTGGTAAGATGGAACATACTCCTTGTCGCATCAATATCGATGGCCTGTGGAGATCCATGCACCGAGCTTGCCAAAAAGATATGCGACTGCTCCACCACTATTTCAGAACAACAGGCCTGCACCCAACGGGTTGATCAGACAGGCAAAAAATCGTCTTTTTCCTCCGCGCAAAAAGAGCAATGTGAGCACTGGATCGATCTTTGCGACCCCGTTTGCGATACGCTGCACCGCGGAGAACTTGATAAGTGTGGCCTTGCCAACGAAAGTTTGGCAAAACTTGTAACGGGCAGTTAGGCAAAACAATGAGCATACCCAAGGGGCGGAGACGCCGCCGTCGTCGCATCAACCTACGCAAAGCACTCTTCGTGTTGCCCAATCTATTTACACTTTCGAGTATCTTTTGTGGCTTTTTTGCCCTGATCACCATCTTTCATGATGCACCTGGCGCGGTTTATCGCGCCGCCCTTGCGGTATTCTTCGCAATATTTTTCGATGGCACCGATGGCCGCATCGCACGGCTCACCCATACCCAAAGCGGTTTTGGTGTTCAGCTTGATTCACTCGCCGACGTCATAAGCTTTGGCGTTGCGCCCGCGATCATCGTCTACCGATGGGCGCTTGAGCCCATGGGAACACTGGGTATCGTGATGGCATTTGTGTTCGTTGCCTGCGGTGCTTTGCGTCTGGCACGCTTTAATGTGTCTGCCCAAGAAGAAGATCTCGATCATGTCTCGACCCATTTTACGGGTCTGCCTATTCCCATCGCGGCAGGCACTTTGATTTCCGCCATTTTGTGCAGTGAGAGCAATCTCCTCACTTGGCACACCCACCCCACCTTGGTCACGATCGGACTCGTACTTTTGGGATACCTGATGGTTTCTACGATGCCCTATCGCACGTACAAGAACATTCGCGCCGACAAAGCGGGGTTTTCATTCTTTTTCGCCATTCTCGCAGGCTTTTCGGCCCTTGCCATTCTTGCATCCCCAAGCCTTGCTATGTTTGCATTCTTGGGGACCTACGTCATACTCGGTCTAACCATGGGCATCGTCCAAAAAATTAAGCGCTTGTCTCAAGCCCCAGGAACCACCCCAACCCAAGCGCCATGAAACGCAGTACCCAACCTGCCACGTTTCTTCTTGAAAGCCCTTGGATACCCCAAGGCGATCAACCCCAAGCCATTGCTTCCCTGGTTTCGGAATTTTGTGCAGGACGTAAGCAACAGACCCTGATGGGTGTCACAGGCTCTGGCAAGACGTTCACCATGGCCAACGTCATTGCGCAAATGGGTTTACCCACCTTGGTCATGGCCCACAACAAAACCCTCGCGGCGCAACTGTATGATGAGTTTCGAGAATTGTTTCCGCACAATGCGGTGGAATATTTTGTTTCCTACTACGATTATTATCAGCCAGAAGCCTATGTGCCTGCATCCGACACGTACATCGACAAAGATTCAAACATCAACGATGCCATCGATCGCATGCGCCACTCGGCCACCCAATCGCTGCTTGAACGCAACGATGTCATCATCGTCTCCAGTGTGTCATGCATTTATGGTTTAGGCTCCCCTGATGCCTACTACGAAATGCTCGTGATTTTGGAGGTTGGGCAAAATATCGACCGCAACGACGTCATTCGAAAGCTTATCGATCTCCAATTCATCCGCAACGATATCGATTTCCATCGTGGAACGTTTCGTGTCCGCGGTGATGCCATGGAAATTATTCCCGCCAATGAAGATGCCCATGCAGTTCGCATCGAATGGTTTGGCGATGTGATCGAAAAGATCAGCCGCTTCGATGTGCTCACGCGAAAATCCACGGAAAACATTCCGAAAGTAACGATTTACCCAAGCAGTCACTATGTCGTGACACCTGTATCCAAGCAACGCGCCATGCAAACCATCAAGGATGAATTGCGGCAGCGACTTGAAACATTTCAGACCAACAATCGCTTGCTGGAAGCCCAACGCCTTGAACAACGAACGGTGTACGATCTCGAAATGCTCGCCCAAATGGGCTACTGCAATGGCATTGAAAATTACTCACGCCACTTCACGGGCCTCGCCGAAGGCGCCCCGCCTCCTACGCTGCTTGATTATTTTCCCAAAGATTTTTTGCTGATTGTCGATGAAAGTCACCAAACCATTCCCCAAGTAGGCGCCATGTTCAAAGGCGACCGTTCGCGCAAGCAAACCTTGGTCGATTATGGCTTTCGCTTGCCCTCGGCCCTCGACAACCGACCGCTTAAGTTTGACGAGTTTGAGACACGTGTTGATCGTGTGATTTACGCCAGTGCAACGCCTGGCCCCTATGAATTCAAGCAATGCGAAGGTGTTGTGGTGGAGCAAATTATCAGACCCACAGGACTTTTGGATCCACCTATTGAGATACGCCCTGCTGCACATCAAATCGATGATCTTCTTGCGGAAATTCGCGTCACACTTGCCCAAGGCTACCGCGTATTGGTCACAACCCTCACCAAACGCTTTGCCGAAGATCTCACCGAATTTTTTCAAGGTGCAGGGGTTAAAGTTCGCTATATGCATTCGGACATCGACACCCTTGAACGCATTGATATTTTAAAAGATTTTCGCCTTGGCGTTTTTGATGTGCTGGTGGGCATCAATCTGCTGCGGGAAGGCTTGGATCTACCAGAAGTGGCATTGGTGGCCGTTCTTGATGCCGACAAAGAAGGATTTTTACGTTCGGAAACATCACTTATCCAAACGGTGGGTCGTGCAGCACGCAATCGTGATGGCCGCGTGATCTTTTATGCCGATAAAATAACACGATCGATCCGTGCTGCCATGGATGAAACAGATCGCAGACGGGCCAAACAGCAAGCTTTCAACACAGCACACGGCATCGAACCCAAATCCACCGTGCGAACCATTCAGGACATGCCAAAAATCGCCCAAAAAGCCACCGCCACCGTCGATCACGATGAAGCACCAGAAGTTTCAATCATTACCTTGCGCGCCGAGATGATGCGCGCCGCCGAAGCCTTAGAGTTTGAGCGCGCTGCCATTTTGCGGGATAAAATTAGGGTGTTAGAAGCATCCGATGTCTGAATCGCTCAAAGAAAAGCTCGAAAAAATCCCCACGGCTCCTGGTGTTTATTTGTTTAAAGACAAGCACGGGGTGACGGTTTATATCGGAAAAGCCAAAAATCTTCGCGCACGTTTGCGAAACTACGCGACAGGCACCGACACACGCACATTCGCGCTTATGATCGACACATGGTTTTTCGATGTGGAAATTATTATCACCGGCAATGAAAAAGAAGCGTTGATTCTTGAAAATGAATTGGTCAAACGTCATCGGCCGCGTTTTAATGTGCGCCTCACCGACGACAAGCAGTTTTTAAGTCTTCGCATAAGCACCACGCATCCCTATCCGCGCATTGAAGTGGTTAGGCAACGACGCCAAGATGAAGCCACCTATTTTGGTCCCTATCATTCGGCCGCGGCTATTCGTCAATCGCTTCGGATCATCAATCGCCACTTTCAACTCAGAACATGCACCGACCAAGTTTTGGCCAATCGCGACAGACCGTGCATGCAATATCAGATCAAACGCTGTCCCGCACCTTGCGTGTTTGAGGTCCCAAAAGAAAGCTATGCGGCCAGCGTTCGTGATGTGGCGCATTTCTTGCTCGGTCAAGGCGATATTTTGTTGAAAGATCTAAAAAAGCGTATGATTGCGGCATCTGAAGAGCAAAATTACGAACACGCTGCCATTTTACGCGATCAAATATCAGCCATACAGCATTCTCTTGAGCATCAACAGATCGTGGCCCGTGACTTTTCCGATCGCGATATCATCGGCATGCATCGGCATGGAACCATGGTCACGATGCACATGCTCCGTGTGATAGGTGGGCGTCTTCAAGATGCACATCGGTTTATGCTTAAAGGTCAACATGCGTGTGACTCCGATATCATGGCAGATTTTATTGCCCAATATTATGGACGTTTTCAGGATGGGCCCCATGAAATTATCACCTCCGTCCCATTTGAGTTTTCCGAAGAGATTGCTCAACATTTATCAGGGCGCTGGCATCACACGGTAAAAATTGTTGTTCCACAACGCGGTCATCGCATGCGACTTCTTAAGCTTGCCAATCAAAACGCAGAACAAATGTTTTCTGAGGCAGGGCCATTAATCAGTACACATGCCGATGCAATTCACAATCTACAGAATATATTTTATCTCAAGCATCTTCCACGCATCATCGAATGCTTCGATATTTCCCATACCCAAGGAAAAAATATCGTAGCAAGCCAGGTGTGTTTAAAAGACGGAAAACCCTACAAAGCCAGGTATCGACGCTACAAAATCAAAAGCCTCATCACGCAAGATGATTGCAAATCGATCTATGAAACCATCTCCAGACGTGCACGACGTGGCCTTGAAAACGGTGATCTTCCTCAGTTGATGCTCATTGATGGTGGCAAGGGACAACTCAACGCAGCCCAGCAGGCACTGCGTGATTTTGGTATCGACACAGTGGATGTTCTCGCACTCGCCAAAGCGCGTACCGATGGGCACAAAACACCCAACAGCACCGAAGCCGACGTACAGGAACGCGTGTTTGCACCAGATACCGAGGATGCGATTGTTCTTGAACCTCACAACGAAGCCCTCTTGCTGCTGCAGCGTGCCCGCGATGAAGCCCATCGTTTTGCGATAGCCTACCATCGACGTTTGCAAAAACGTGACGCCGCACATTCACAACTCGATAAACTGATCGGCATCGGTCCCAAACGACGGCATCTCTTACTGAAAAGCTTGGGTTCATACGACGCGATATGCGCAGCATCCGAAAAAGATCTGCAAGAGATCCTAGGCCCAAAAATCGGCACGCAAATTTATCGTGCAATAAAGCAGCCTATTGCATCGGCCTCGGTTGCGTCTTTCGACTGATAAGAAGACAAACCAGGGCATTTAAGCGAATTATCATAGCAAAAAATTGACAGCTCGGACGCATAACGTTACAAAATTATGTACACTACTGTAATTCCATTGCACACTGTGTCCCGCACTTTCGGCACACAAAACGAGCGGTGGTGATAGGCGTTGAATGAGAACCACGAGCAATATCGAGGGGTGGATCTATGCTGCCACGATATTGGCTTCTCTCGCTTTGACACCCAACAGTTACGCCGCCGATGCTGAAACGGAGACAGATCTTTCACCCGTCACCGTGATCGAACGTACTACTTCCTCCAGCGACATCGATGACCCCGAAAACTCGAACAAACACAAGCGTCTCAAATCGGTTTTTACACGCAATGGATTGCACCTTGGCCCTCTCACTTTCCATTTCACCCTCGATGTTGGCAATAACTACGTCTACAACCCCAATCGCAATCCAGGTGCCAGCCAAGGCATTAATTTCCGCGTAGTCGAGGATTTACGCACCACCGTGAGTTTCAACACAACAACGGCCTATGCATACAAAAAATTTAATACAACCCTAGCTGGTGGCGTGAGCTACAACCATTACTGGGGCCTCAAAGATCCAACCACCAAAAATCTGAGCGCAACAACCGGCCATGCCAATCTCGGCATGGTCTACGCATTAAAAGGCGTTACTTTTTCCATGTATGGTGGCTTTCAACGTATGGTGCCCCCTCGCCTTCAAGTACTCGGGCAACGGTTGGGGGTCAACACAGTCAACACCGGCACATCAGTGAGCTTTCTTCCTGGGGGCGGTGCACTCTCTATCACGGCTGATTACATGTTCGGCTTCACCACATTCGATTCTGTAAGCACAAGCGCCATCAACTCAACCAATATATTTGATAACATAACCCACATCCCTTCCCTGCGGATCCAATGGCGGTTTTTACCTAAAACTGCACTCTACTCCATCAATCGACTTACCATTCGCACGTTCAACAACACACGTGATCTCATACGTGCCGATGGTACACCCGTCATAGGTTCCGCCACAGGAAAAAACGCATACCTATTTTTATCGGAACTTGGTGTGACTGGATCGCTCACCAAACGCATTGCAGTCACCGTGGGCGCTGGCTACAACGCGATGATCGCCAACGAAGCGACAGGCACCAGCCATGGTGGCGTTGCACGCTTTAATCTCAATTACGTTGTGCCTAAAAAGTTTTCCACCGGCATTGGTCTTTCCTACGGCATGGCGAGTGTTCCTCTTTTTAATCTGATGCACTCAACAGGCATTGGCGTGTCCTATTCACAAATACTCTGGAAAAAACTCTCCGTAGGCACAGGATTAGGATTCAGCTACAATCAATACGCAGCGGTCGTACCCGACATATTCGCCGGCAAACGGCGTGATTTAAGCTACAACTGGACCACATCCGTCGGCTACTCGCCTTTAAAATGGATAAGCCTCAGCATCAACAACATGCTGATCTATCTCGACACCAACTACACACTGCCGACGGGCATTGGGCCAGATCCCAATGCACGACGAAGTACCGGTTATCTTGCCAACAATTTTATGTTTCAAATTCAGATGACGTATTAAAGGCGGGTTTTAAACCCTCCCACAATATCACTGCCAATCTTCAGGCTTAATAATCAGCTTCCCAGGTGTTTGTCCGTCGATAGTCAGACTTGTTTTGTATGTGCTGCCATCCCCGCATACCACTGAAACAGCGCACTTGCCTGTCGGTGAAGCCTTTTTGAAAAAGGGTGCAGTGCCTAAGGCTTGCCCACCGACGGTCACTTTGCATTCAGTCGCCCCTGAGGCCATCACACTCAATTGCCCTGCAGTACCGCTGCAGGAGCCTCCTGCGGGCCGTTTGGGGGCCTCAGCTTTCGCTGCCCCACCGCCACCCGATGATGACACCGGGGCTTTCGCTGGACGCGGCGCAGGAGCAGGCCTCTCATCGCCCCTGTGCAGGGCAATGCGCAACTCAAACACATTGCGACCTTCGAAGCTCACAAGCTTGCTGTAAGGACCATAGCCTTCCTGTTCGACCTCAACCAAATAGGAGGCATTGGGGTCGAGTCCTTGAACTTCCACAGGTGCTGGGCCGCGTGAGAAACCGCCCACTTTAACTTCAGCACCTTCAGGATCAACGATAACCTTCAGGGTAGAACGCTCGTTCCCGCCTTGCCCTAAAATACCTTCTGCAGTTGTAGGGCGCGACCCTGCTGACGCACCATTCTCTGGCATTTGATTTGCCCCAAGTGGATCAAGCCGCACGCGAAGCACCGTTTGCCGCTCGGAAGGCCCAAATGTGACATTGACATCCTTTGAAATAAATCCATCCTTGCTGATTTGCACCAGCGTCGGCACCACAGGATCCAGATCGGTTAACGTGAGCGGTGATACGCCACGGGGCAAGCCGCCCACTCTGATCGACGCCCCTGCAGGTTCTGTCACAATTTCTGCAGTTGCCTTGGCGGCAAGCTCAGGTCGCTTGGATTCTAAACGAATGTTAATCACCGTATCGCGACCTTCCGCGACATCAAAACTGAATGCTTTGTCTGAATAACCCACGGCCTGTGCAAGCAATGTATGGACCGTTGCTGGCACTTCACCACGACTCAAGGGCGTATGCTGTCCGATGAGTTTTCCATCAAGATACAGCTCCATATCCTTGGGGTCGCCTGTGATTGTGACACTCCCCGTACCCGTGCTGACCAAAAGCCACACGAGGACACCCACAAACGCAATCAGTCCCGTGCTCACAGAACCCCACAGTGCCAATGTCTTCTTGGGGATCCCAAACCATAAACCTGCATCAGACTTCTTAGAAGGAAAACTCGACGACACATCATTGGAGCTTACTGAGACATCCGACGACCCCGCAGCCTTCGGCGACGCCTCGGGCATCATCGCGATCCCCACCTGTGTTGCCTGATCATTAGGCGATGTCTTGCTGTACTCGAAGATCATCGTCTTTTCGCTGTCGCCCCAATCGTTATTGCCAGCGACCTTCGCTTCACGCATCTGCCGTGCACCCTCAACGGCATCGGACGAATCAGGAGGAGGTAACGCATTGTATTCCTCCATGCGTTTGGCTTCAATCGTACGTTCCTCGGCGAATTCCTTCTGCATGAAGAGTGACAATTGCTTATGCGAAAAAATGCTTCCGTCGGTGATCAAAAACCGTTGCAATGCATCCGCGAGTTCACTGCCATCTTGATAACGATCCTCCCGCTCACCCGCGAGGGCCTTCATAATGATCGCTTCAAGTTCCTCTGACAGATCCGGATTATGATCCCGTGGTTTGGGCACTTCGGCGTTGCGCACACGTTCAAGTGTGGAGAAATCACTTTCTCCCACAAACAGGCGTTGTCCTGTCAGCATTTCGTACAATAAAATGCCGATGGAAAAAACATCCGATCGTTTATCAATATCAAGCCCACGTACCTGCTCGGGCGACATGTACCCAAACTTGCCTTTAAGTACCCCTGCTTGCGTTTTCGATGCGCGATCTTCGGCCTTTGCAATGCCAAAGTCAGTGATTTTTACCTCGCCTTCGTAGCCCAACAAAATATTTTGGGGGCTCACGTCGCGATGGATCACACCAAGCGGACGACCTGATGCATCGGTTTTTTTATGGGCGTAATCGAGACCATCACAAATCCGGCTGACGATATAAATCGCAGCGCTCAAGGGCAGCATCCGATTTTCCTGACGAAGCCGTGTCAGGATCTGACGCAGATCACGTCCGGAGACATACTCCATCGCGATGTAATACTGTGATTCAAATTTACCGAGCTCGTAAATCTGAACAATATTGGCATGGCTAAGCTGTACGGCGATGCGGGCTTCATCCACGAACATGTCGATGAATTCAGCATCGTCTGCCATGTTGGGCAGGATGCGCTTGATGGCAAGAATGCGCTGGAACCCATCAACGCCAAAGGTCTTGGCCTTGAAGACTTCCGCCATGCCGCCGATGTTGATTCGGTCAAGCAATAGATATTTGCCAAAAGGTACTGGTTGATCCATTCGGCTTTGCCTAAAACCTTACTGCAAGTGCTTGATCTATGATAAAGACACACCCACCCATGTGTCAAACGATGATCTACCTATATGCTTGAAAAGACTGGGAAAATTAGATTTTGCACACATACAAAACGTGCAGGTTTTATGCGTAAGAAAACACCTACAGATCAAAAGCCCATGGATATCGCACTGCGTATGCTGTCACAGCGAGCGCTTTCGGAGCACGAATTACGTACGCGCCTCTTGGCGCGCGAAATTTCCGCCGAAGTCATTGATGGGATCCTCCCACAGCTTAAAAAATGGGGTTATCTGAACGAACAAACACTGCGCGAGCAACTCACACGCGAAGCCGATAGGCGTGGCAAAGGCTCTCTATGGCTTAAGCAAAAGTGCTATACACGCCAGATTAGCAGCGATGATCACACTCCCACAAACGATATTGCATGTCTGGATACGCCTGAGCGCGCCCATGCAGCCCTTCTGCGGAAATATGGCGAACAATATGCCCATGACGACCGCAGCAAACGACGTAGTTTTGCCTATTTGCAGCGTCAGGGGTTCAGCATGGATGTGATATTCAAAGCCCTTGCGCGTCAACATGACAGGGAGATATGACGCACCATCTCTACCTAGGAGGCCCCCCGTGTTTACAGGTTCCATTGTTGCACTGATCACGCCGTTTTCAGAACAAGGCCTGGATGAGACCGCGTTCAAAAAAATGGTTGAACGGCAGATCGACGCGGGAACCCACGGATTGGTCCCCTGCGGCACCACGGGAGAATCCCCCACATTAAGCCATGCAGAACACCGCCGCGTGGTAGAACTCTGCGTGAAGGCCGCGGCAGGGCGTGTCCCAGTGATCGCTGGCGCCGGATCTAATTCCACATCAGAAGCCATCGAGCTCACACAACATGCCCAAAACGCTGGCGCCGACGCCGCTTTGGTGGTCACGCCTTACTACAATAAACCGACACAACGTGGCTTGTACGAACACTACAAGGCCATCGCCTCTTCTGTATCAATCCCAATCATCATCTATAACATACCTGGACGAAGCGTTATCGACATGTCGGTTGAAACCATGGCCCGCTTGGCACAAATTAAGAATATTGTCGGCGTGAAAGATGCGTCGGGTGATTTGGCCAGAGTAAGTCAAACACGTGCCGCATGCGGCACAGATTTTTGCCAACTGTCCGGTGAAGATGCCACCGCTTTGGCGTTTTTGGCCCAAGGTGGTTATGGCTGCATTTCAGTAACCGCCAATGTGGTGCCCGATTTGTGCGCGCAATTTCAAAATGCCTGGCGTGCCGGCGATGTCACTGGGGCCCTCGCATTGCACGATCGATTGATGCCTCTCCATGACGCGCTTTTTGTCGAATCAAACCCTGCACCCTGCAAATATGCGGCAGGGCTTCTTGGGCTATGCAACGATCGCGTTCGCTTGCCCCTCGTGCCATTGACCGAAAGTTCACAACAACGTGTTGCTGCTGCCCTAAAACAGGTAGCATCGTAGCTTGCTGCGCCATTGCCCTCAGAGCTCTAAATTGGGACGTGGTCTTCATGTCGCGTACACTATAGAGCGTGAAACCTTTTTTTATATACTTGCTTCTGACGTTACCAACACAAGAGCAAGAAACATCTCCTACTTCTGAGACTTTCAAGCAAGGTGTCGAGATACTTAACATCCTTGAGGTCGATCTAGGACGCGCCACAGTGCGTGCCGAAGCGTTGCGGCGCGAACTTGAGAAACTCGATCATAAAAGTCAATCAAGTCTCGAAACTATCGCCTTTCTTTTTGCCGATGCCGAATCGTTGTTTCAAGATGGTGAATTCCATGACGCGGCGTTGGTTTTTTCCGAAGTTGTAGAATCTCCTGAAGCACAAGGGCTGCCTTTTTATCCTCAGGCCGTCGATTTCCTCGCCCGTTCGCTTACCGCCATCGGCTATCATCGCACAGCACGCGTCTACTACGAAAAAATGCTCACGGTGGGGAACGATGAACAGCGTGGATCTGCAATGCAGGCACTGATGGCCACATCCCAATTGTTGGGCGAGCGCATCAACGTGGATATATTCGACAAACAGCTAAAATCGATTCGTAAAGTAACACCGTCGTTATCGTATCAGCTTGCGAAAATGCTCATCCGTATCAAACAGTATGATCGCGCGATAACAATTATGACTCAGATTGAAAACATTGCAACGTGGCGTCAAAAGACACTCTACCTCCATGCCGTGGCATGCACAGGACTGAAACAATATGCCAAAGCATTGGCATTGTTTACAGAAGTAGTCGCCAAACCACCGCCAGAAGATGATGAGGCTGCCGGACAAATTCACGAACTCGCCCATCTTCAACGTGGACGACTCATGCAAGAAATGGGTGATCACATGGGTGCCATGGATGCCTATCAAAATGTATCTCCGGAAAGTCCAAATTTCTCAGAAGCACAGTTTGAAACAGTATGGACCTATATTGCTGCATCTGCCGACGCACATGATCCAGAAACACAACGCGATCGTATCCATCATGCAGTTGAATCTCTCGATATGTTTTTACAATTTGAGCCCGATTCACCCATCAAAGCAGAAGCCACATTGTTGCGAGGTAATTTACTCACGCAATTGCGTGACTTTAATGCGGCCTCAGAATCCTTTCAAAACATGACGAAACAATACAAAGAATTGCATGATAAAGTTGTCGCCTATGTTCATGGAAAGCAATTTAATTTGCAACAACTTTTACGTGTCGAAAAAATGGATGAGAAAATATCAGAGAACAATAATATAGCCCACGAAACACTGGACCATTGGGCAATCGCTGAAGACCCCTCGTTGCTTCGCGCAGCACATACCATCAGCGAACTGGCTACAGGGCATCTGTGGGTTTCTGAAATGCGTGGTTTGGCACGCAAAGTGGCCGCAACATTGGCCATGCGCGATTTAAGTATTTGGTCTTCTAAATACCGCGACACAGCCTTGGAAGCACGCACGTCAGAGCATGAGATGATCAATTTGCGTGAAAGGATTGTAGATCTCGATAGACTTTTTTCTCAAAATGGCCTTTCCGAATCTACAACCAAAGCTTTGATGGAAGTGATCGGTCGGCGTAAGGCATTAGAACCTGCTTATATGGCATTGAGTAAAACTCCTGAGGAAAATGAATCCCGTGTGCAAGAACTCCGAAGCATCGCTGCCCATCTGCTCAACGAAGTGGACGGACTCAAAGTAGAACTCGATGAAAATATCGCGATGTCAGAGAGCGTGAAGCAATATTTTATAACCCATGAAAAGACGTTATCAGCGACTGAACGAACACAAATGCGACATGTGATCGAATCAGAATATGCGGTTGTGGAATCAATGGTCGTAGAACGAAAAAAATTGGCACAAATGCTTAATCCTGATAGCGGGTATCTATTATTGGTTGGGCTTGAGGATTCTGACGATACGCGCATTCGCAATGCCTACAATGCATTGCTTAAAGAAGAAGAACGACTTCTGACCCAGGTCAAAGAACATGAACAATCCAAAAACCTTATCGGTTTACGCGGGCGTCTCAATACACTGTACGTCACCCATCGTAAGCTTGAAAACGAGCTCAAAGGTCTGCGCGCCGCCATCGAGAACAAAAGCAACAATATCCGCGCGCATCTTTCGCGTGAACTTGAAGCCATGCGAATCACATTGGGCAATCAAGAACAGGAACTCTCCGTGCTCAACGCTGACGCCAAAAAAGTCGGCAATATGGTTGCGCAACGTGCGGTAGATACCGTAATCCATCAATTGTTCGATTTGGTGACCCGAAGCGACCTCGGTGATGTCGAAGTCACTTGGGCGCGCAAAAATGAACACACCGAAGAAATCAACGAAGCCGTCCGTGAAGAACGCGACACGCTTGAAGCCATGGAACGTGATTATCGGGATATCTTGGCCGAGTGATATTTTAGGGAAGGGTCAACTTGACCCCTATGCTTTCACTGTGTCATTGGGCTCGCCACGCAGGAAATCGGTGAAATTCCGACGCTGTACCCGCAACCGTAAACGGTGACGAAGCCATATCCTACCTCCCAAGAGGCCATGGCCGAAACCAAACCGTAAGCCGGACACTGTGTTTTCTCTTGCTCGGGAGTTGGCAAATGAAGCATATTTTTTGTTGTATTATTATCTCTTTTTTCGTTTCGGCATGCGGTGATGGAAGTCACGATCCTTCTAAGCCAAGTACCCCACAATCTGAGCATCTTGCGATTGCGGGAACTTGGACCGACGGATCTCCTGGCTACATCAATCCAAACCCGTTGGTGATCTCAGATGGCCTATGGGACGGCAATGAAATCACCTGGTACGACAACACATCCCGCCGCTTGGTTCACTTCTCGCCCAAAAGCGACTGGGCTGCTGCGTCGTATGTGATGGTTGCTTGGCTCAACCACAACAACCAGATCTACTACTGTACTGAATATCCTGGTCACACCACGGCCGAAGAGGCACGCAACGCAACACTCACGTTTGACGAAAGCGATCCAGCCACCCGAGGCTGTGGTGGTAGCTTTCCTTGGTCCACCCTTACCCCTCCATCGCCATGACGAACTCAACCAGGGCGGTTCGCGAACCACCCCTACACGAAGTACAGCACCATGTGTCCTCACGTAGGGGCGGTTCGCGAACCGCCCTCTGCGCTTGCTTGCTTGCGATCATCGCCTGTGGAGAACCGCAAGAAAACGCAAATCCAATCATAAACCCCTACGCCACTACCGTGATCCGTTTCACCCCAGGCACTGGCGCAGGCTACGGCCAAACAGAAATGCCGCGTATTGTACTGGGGGCACCTCTGGGACGCGATCAAGACAGCGGCGGTTTTAACGTCGTCAGCCTCGGCGACTTGGGCGAAATTGTTTTAGGCTTTGATGTCGAAATAATAAACGGCCCAGGCATCGATTTTATTGTCTTTGAAAATCCGTTTTTGTCGGGAACAAGCACGTGGTACGAACTCGGTTCGGTGGCCGTCAGCGATGATGGTTTGCGTTGGTTTGATTTCCCCTGTGATCCCCAGATGCAAGGCCCGCCATTCCCCCAATGTGCCGGTTGGCAACCGGTCAGTTCATCCGCAGGAGAGCCCTTGGTGGATCCTAACACCGATGGGGGTGATGGCTTTGATCTCGCAGATCTCGAAGGCTTGCCCGATAACTTTCGTGGTCGTTACATAAAAATTCGAGATCTTGATGTGGCTTTTGACAAATCACTGCGCGGGCCCGAAAACCATGGCTTTGATTTGGATGCTGTTGGGATCGTCGTTCGGTAAGGGGAGAGATGGTGCGCCCAGCAAGATTCGAACTTGCGGCCCTCGGATTCGTAGTCCGATACTCTATCCAGCTGAGCTATGGGCGCACGCGAGGGCAGTCCTAACAGCGTGGTGCGGACCATGTCCAGACAAAAAGTCCAATAGTGAGAATGGGGCCAGAATGGGGCCTTTTGACGCGCTTTACGGAGCAGGCCCCAAATTGCTAGGGTCTTCCTCCTATGGCATTTCTCATACGCTTCATTGTTTTAAGTTTGATCATCACCATGCTGTGGCGCTTTATACGCCGTCTCGCCGCCCAAAATCCCCCCAGGACGCCACGTTCCACGCGGGATCCATACGGTACCCTAGGGCTATCGCCTGATGCCAACAGCGAGACCATACGGCAGGCGTATCAAGCCTTGATTCAGCAGTACCATCCCGACAAAGTGTCCACCCTGGGGGTTGAGATCCGGGAGGTGGCCTTGCGTCGCACCCAAGAAATCACCCAGGCTTACGCTGAACTCAAGCGCCGGGGAAAAGTATGAGCGATACCTTGCTATGGACCGTGACAAATGGTGTTGGCACATGCCAGTTCAATCGCCCCAACGTTCGCAATGCTTTAAACCGCCAGATGGTGCATGAACTTTCATTGCTGGTCGTCGAAATAACAGCCCGCGATGACATACAATTCGTCGTCTTCACCGGCAACAATCAAGCCTTCATCAGCGGTGCCGACATTGAAGAAATGGAAAAGCGTGGGCGCAGTGACGCGCTGGACATGATCAACACCGGCCTATTTCGCCAAATTGAACTTTTAACGAAACCAACCATCGCGGCCATTGAAGGCTATGCACTGGGCGGCGGATGTGAATTGGCCATGGCCTGCGATTTACGCGTCTGTGGCGCATCAGCAAAACTCGGTCAACCCGAGGTCAAATTGGGGATCATTCCAGGTGCGGGGGCGACCTATCGTCTTGCGCGCTTGGTCGGCATCGGCCGGGCCAAAGAACTGATTTATACCGGGCGTATGATCGACGCACAAACCGCGTTGCAGATGGGTCTCGTGAATCGTGTGGTTGCCGATGGCGAAGCGACAGCATCCGCGCATACGTGGATCGATGAAATGCGCGAAGCATCACCTCTCGCACTGCACTTTGCAAAATTGGCACTGAATGGTGTGCATGAACTGAGCACAGATCGCGCTATGGCCTTTGAAGCCACCGCACAAGCTGTGTTGTTTGAAGACGCCGAGAAAAAACGTCGTATGCGGGCATTTGTGGAAAAGCGGAAGAAAAAACCATGAGTCACTTCAATCCACGCGTTTGACGTTTTCCCACCATGTATTTAGCCACTGAAGAATTGTCGCTGTAGTCCAAGGGCGTTGTGGAAGATCTTGTGACGCTGTTTTATAACCCCATTCGAATGTCACAAAAGAAAGTGACGTAAGTGCATTGTGAATATGTTCACGGTATGGCCAAAGGTTAACATCAAAGGCTTGCGAACCATCCTTTGCTGCACCCATTGATGCAAGCAATTTGCAAATAGGTCGCGTAATTTTTAATTCTGTTTCTGTGGATGTCGTAGTACCATCGCCTCGTACAAATTGTGCACTGGAAACATTCAGCGACAATAGGGCCGCTTGCCCTAAGGAAAATGCCATCAATGAGTCATGAAGTTCTTTGTTTTGTGGCTGTGAAATGAACAATGTCTGCAATATTTCAAATGGATCCTTGTGTGAAAAAAGCGCTGTCCAATAGTGAAGTGCTTCATCAAATTCATGTGCAAGAGACATCCCGTTGATTGCACGTATTGCAAGCATCTGGGTTGTCGCAAATTTCATTCCAGAACGTCGATTGTTTTCAAGAAGAACATGCTGAACACTTGCAATGTATGGCCACGCTCGACAAGAAAAAGCACGGTCTGAAAGATTTGGCAGAACCGATCTAACACCTTTGATGCCTGTTAATTTTTCAAATGCATGATGCAGCAAACAGGTCCACCAAGCGCACGCTAATTTGTCGCCAGGTGCTGTTTGAAGTACTTCCATGGCCTTTCTCGCAAGGGGCACGATCGTATATGGACGTGCCAATGCCAGATCATCAAGAACAGGTTGCAAATCACCTAAACGCGATTGAAGCGCAAACCTATGTAAGCAAAGCGCAGTGGGATGCAGTGGAAGTGGGGCAAGAGAACGGGCTGCGATCGCTTCCGTTGTTGCTACGCAAGCCACAGTGAAAAAACCCATACCCGAAGCTTCCTGGAGCGCTGCTGTTACACGCTCTTCCGTCACCCGAAACCTGAATTCATCACATTCTACGTGGATCTGCGTCAATGGATTCTTTTTTTCGATATCGTTGGCGACATGGCGGGCAGTCATAGCCCCGTGGTTATCGTGCAAAATCAAGTTTGGGTGTTTCATTTTTTACAGCACGCCCACCGAACACCCTGTAATATATTTATACATGGCGAGTACAGAGTTTCAACCGAGGGTGGTAGGTAGTCCTGTACAAAGTACCAGTGCGCAACCGGAGCCTCTTAAGGCGGCGGCAACATCTCAAGCGATAGATTCAAGCCTGCCAGCACGAGTGCAATCATCTGCCCCCCCCCTAGCAGCAGCCTTAGAATTAAAGCCGCCCAATGCCGTGCCTTGGATGACTGGAATACGCGAAAAGGCAACCCCCTCCGTCCCTAAAGAACTAAGAGGCCCAGTGGGCGCAGATCCACGACTGCTCACCACGTCTGAAGGCGACTCCATCAGATACTCTGAAACACTCGCCAACGGCGTCACTAAAAAAGTACACGTAGCCGTCAATGATACCGGCAAGCCCATAGCACTTGCTGCCTTGTATCTGGGGGATACAAAAGATGGACGCCCAGCGACAGCAAGTACCCGCTCAAAAAGCAACCCCGACGATGTCGCTCGTGAAGCCTTATTGATGCAACACATTGGATGGAAAGACATCAGCATCGTCGAAGTCGCTGAGGATGTTCACGATGGACTCAAAGTCAAAGCTTTCATGAGCATGGAATTGATGGACGGCGATCTTGATCCTGCGCATGGCAACATTTGGCAAAGTGGCATGCCACCCAACGAACCCGAAACGGCGGGCGCGCGTTTATGCTTCATACTCAAATCAGTGGCAGAAAGCCTGCAAACATTGCACGAGACCAAAGTTGAATTCTCAACGAGGCGAGGGCCTATCACTTCTGAAGGGGTATTTCATGGCGACATGAAACCTGACAATTTGTTCTTCCGACATTCAAGAATTGATGGTGAACCTCCTGTCTGTCGCATCGGTGATTTAGGATTGGCCGGTCCAGTCGGTTCACGCTCTTGGTCATCAGGAACAAACAATTATTGCTCCCCCGAACAACATGACGGAAAAGCGATGACAGGAAAATCGGACGTCTTTGGTCTTGTAAGTACAATGCTTGAAATCATTGTACCTGGTACAACGATTATGAATGCAGATTACGAGCAACTTACGGGGCAAGATCTTCTTGAAAGAATTGGAGAGACGCTTAAAAAGGCGGTAGACAGTGGTGCTTTGGATGCAAAAACAGCAGCCGGATTTCAACAACTTTTCAACGCGATGGTATCAGAAGATCCCCAAGGTCGCCCTACGGCGGGTCAAGTGGCACAAAAAGCCGATGAACTGCTTGCCGGACGAGATTGCAAATGGAAAGGGATCCCATCTCCCCATCAGCCTATCCTTGATCGATTGGCAACCGCTGAATAGAGTTCATACCACCATCAATCGATGCGCTCATAGATCACGTAAAATTCGCCATACGAACAAATGTCAGTGTTTTCCATCGTACGTTTTTGAGGTTCGTTGGGCTCTTTGCCCAGTCAACGCATTCACAACACCCACATCAAAAAAGTAAAAATTCCCTTAGGAAATCGTTTTGCGTTTGCCATGGGTTTCCAAAAGTTGAAGCATGGACCCACCAATATGTATTAAGCATCGCATAATATGCACGATGGTACGCGCACGGTAGGCGGCGCGTACCACCGATATCACCGTTTGAGATCGGCGTGCGCTAATCCACTCAATAAAACATACCTAAAGTATTTTTCAACCTTTTCCTCAACCGCAACATGCCTGCGGATTATTTCATCTCATGCCCTGGCCCTAAGATTTTAGGAAGGTAGGTTCCAAAATCAAAACGATCAGAATGTTCGTGATTGTGACAACCTACACATGTATCGGCGCTGGGATCTGCCCTAAAAAATTCACCCCATGCGTTGCGATTGCCAATATTTGCGATGTGACCACTGCCCGGACCATGGCAATTCTCACACCCCACGTTGGTCCATTTGACCGCATCACGAATACGACAATAACCACCTGCTTTTTCAAAGCCCACGCTGTGACATCCGATGCATCCTGAATCGCATTGCTTGCCCGCATCCTCCATGGTTTTCCAGGCTCTGGCATGGGCTGTTTTTTGATACAGCGCATAGGCTTGCGCATGACATGCCTTGCACGCGTCTGTGCCAACGTAGGCAGAAGCAGCATTGGGTGCGGGCGTGCATTGGCGTCCATCGGTGGCTTCCACAGCAAGCGTGCACAACGAACGATTGTATTCGGCCAAAATTTTAGTGGCCCACGCTTCGCGTTCGATGGTTTTTCGAATGGGTTGAGTTTGCCATGTGATCACGGATTGTGTGGATTGTGCCGTGGCGGGTGCGTCCAAGTCTTTTTTAAGCTCAGCAAGCATACTTTCGCGTTTTTCACGGGCAGGCCCCGCTTCAAGATTCGCGATGCTGCGCTCTAGGGCATTGATCCGTGATGCCAATTGATGGCGTTTTGTTTCGCCTCGATCGGAAAAAATCCACGGCTGGCCGTCGCGTTTTTCAAATGTTAACAAGCCAAGATGCTGTCCGCGGTTCAATGCCTCAACGACCACCGCATTGCCAATCACGACAGGCGTACGCTCAACATCACTGCCTTCAGCCACAACAACATCAATCGCAATCAGCTTTTCCGCCAATGCTTTGGCGGCATCAAAAGCGATCGGCACCAAAGCAACCACCACATCGGCACCATTCACCCGCGCACTGCGCGCATGCAAAACAAGCGCAGCGGGATCAACGCCAAATTGTGCCGAACCGCCGACAATTCCAACCATAACATTTCCTATTCGAAACAATGTCGAATCGGCATGATCCACGGTTGAACCTGAAGGAATGGTTTTAATCGTCGCAAGCTTAAAATCCGTGCGCAAGTGCTGGAACGCCGTTGCATGGCGCATGAGATCTTCAGACCCTGGGACAATAAAAACAGGCAAAAGCTTGGCAAAAATTCGGGCGATGGCATGCGCCTTGCTCTCCTGCACTTCAACTTCATCGGCCTTGGGCTCCATGCGTTCAAAAAAGGTCGTGCCGTTGACCGCCAGCGCAAAAGGTTTGGTTAGCGCATGATCAGTCACTGCTTTTGCCACACGATCAAGGCCTCCCAAGGGATCGGTCGTGCAACCACAGGGCTCGGTGGTCCCCTCAAGGCCCGATAAAATACCAAGGGTCGCAGGACCCTGTGGAGGCGACGTACGCTTGCAACCAGAAAAAAGAACGAACAACAATGCGAGGTATCCGCGAGACGTCATGCAGGATATACTAGTCGAGAGGACTGCATACGCCAACTGCCTGAAGAAGGGGGTCGCTGTGAAAGATGATATCCTTGAGGAACCCGATCCTGTCCCGCCGACCGATGATGTACGCACACAGGAAGAGAATGCCGCAAAGCAACGCATTTATGATGCTGTGATGCGCGGCGGAGGTGAGCCCTTTGGCCGGCCTTTCGCCATGGATTTGGCCACGTTGACATCGAATATGGTGAAACGATTCAATCAACGCGGTTTTTTTGGTTTTGGCACCTTTGAAAAAAGCGAAAAACCCAACCAAGGAAACATCTTCACCCGATTTGCAGCGACGCGATTTCGACGGAAAAAAGACAAGAAATAACACCGCGTGGCATAACCTTGTGAAGCCCATAGTGCGATGTTAGAGTTTCAGAGTCTATTCATACTTAATGAAGAGAGTTTCCGTGCGATATTTTCATGGGTTCTGGACAGTGCTCGCTATGGCTTGTTGGGGCAATCCTGCCCATGCGGCAACCCGCGTTTTGTCTGTGGTCTACGGAACAGGACCCGGCGCAGATAAAGCGGCGGTACACGTTGGCCATTATTTGCGTGAAATCACCGCAGAGGACAATCGCTTCACCGTGGTGCGTCCTGAGCAAATGTTTGAAAGCGATGGCGGCAAAGAAGCCAAGGATTCTCTTGAACAGGCATCAGCACTGATCGCACGTGGCCGAACTGCTTATGAATCGCTGGATCTCGATGAAGCGGTTTCACTGCTCAGTCGTGCGGTGAGCCGATTGCAGCGCACCGTGAGCTACGCCAACAATTATCGTGTTTTTGCCGACGCACTCAGCATGCTTGCAGCGGCCCATCTTCTGCGCGGTGAAGAACCTGCAGCCATTCAGCGTATCCAAGAAGCTTTGATGCTTGTTCCTGATCTCGAACCCGATCCACACATATTCAACACCACCATGCGCACGACATTCTCCAAGGCGGTTGAATCGATGCGCACGGTTGCGCGTGGTAAATTGGTAGCCGCATCAAACCCTGGCTATGCTGCAATTTATGTCGATGGTACATTTCGAGGCGTAACCCCTGATACCATTCCTGACCTACCGCAAGGTGTCCATTACGTGCGCATGGTCAAAGATGGCTACACCCCGTGGGGTAAAGTCATTGGTGTGGTGGCTGATGCAGAAGCCAGCCAAACGGCGGTGATCAGTCGTATTGGTGGCGCCAATGAATATCTTGATCTTGTCAATCAAGCAGGCGAGCAGGTTCGCCAACAGAACAAAAAAAGCAACCAAGTTCCATCCTCGGTGGACCAGTTGGGTGTCGTAGCCAACGCCGATATGATTTTGTTGGGCCTTGTGCGCTTGGATGGTGAACAGGTGGTGGTGCAATTGCATGTGTACGATTTGCTGAAGAACAAAAGAGCACAAGTCACCGAACAGATTTTTTCCTATGGCTCAGCAACATCCACATACCGTTCAGAGATCAAAGACCTGCTTCGACGAACACTGCGATCAGAACAAGAAAGCATCAATCTCGGGCCTGGTGATCGGAATGTTAGCAACAACGCATCGAACGAAAACACAAACAGAGACAGCTTCTCGGTATCAGGCGCACCTCCCGCATTTTTGATCGGTGCAAGCGGGATCTGCGAAGGCTTTTTGTGTTCCTCTAAAAAGCGAATTGCTTTTGGCATTGCCATGGCGGGCCTTGCAACTTTTGCAGGTGCAGCCACATCGTGGGGCCTTGCAAGCAGCGAGCAAAGCAAATTCCAAGATTTCAATCTGACGCAGTTTCAGGCGACTGCCCACCGTGACAATGCAAAAACATATGCTTTAATAGGCGATGTTCTGGGGGGCGTTGGTGGAGCTGCATTGGTTGCTGCAATCACACTTTGGTTTCTAGATAAACCGGCCAAAGCCGACAAAGAAGATGCCCCCAACAATTCGCCTTCTTCTAAAAAAGACGATACCACATCGCAATTTCGTTTGTTGCCGGCGCCTCTCATTGGCGGAGCCATGATGAACGCACAGGTACGTTTCTGATGGGGCGAGAAATGTTAAAACGCGTCGTGTTTTACTTAGGTGCTGCAGTGCTACTGTCTGCATGCAGCGCCATGCTTGATGTGGAATATGACAGTGTCGAACATGCATGTGCACCTTCTGGCGTCAAATGCCTCCCAGGTTACCATTGCAGAGTTCGTGGCACGTCGTATTGTGTACCCGATCATGCCGTTCCCGAATTTGGTGAATGTCGTGATGATCTCGACTGCGACAGTGCTCAGAAATGTATCGACTTCCACTGCATGAGGCCCTGTACAGCGCTTGCTGCACTCACGGATTGTCCATCAGGCCATTATTGCCATCCCTATCGCAATCGCGCCCCCACCTATGTCGGGGGGTGCAAACCGGTTGATTCTTGCCAAATAGGCCAAATAGGCGACTGTGGTAACGGAAATAAATGCATCGAACTTCAACGTACACCATCCATCGCAACATGCTTTCCAGCGTGCAGTGTTACTTTGTCCAACTCTCCCGGCTTAGATTGTAGCTCTGCTACAACCTTTCGTTGCCAAATAGCAGGGTTAGATAAAATTGCGGTGTGCATGGAAAGTATTGGGACACCCCCGTGCACTTCAGGAACCTGCAACACCGTGAGCAAACCCTGCCCTAATGGTCAGATTGTTTACAACGGCGTGTGTCGTGCGTGGTGCGAGCCTCCTGATGGTTTGACCCCCGCATGTCCGATAGACACGGTATGCTGTGATAGCGTCGTCGATGACGATGCCAGAACCCCAAGTGGTAAATTAGGCTTGTGCTTGCCTGAGGTGAATTGCCTAAATTAGCCATGATGATAGGGCACATTGCGTAAAATACTGTACGCCCGATAAATTTGCTCAAGTAAAATCACCTGGGCCAGTCGGTGCGGCAGCGTCATTGCGCCAAGTGATAATGTCCAATTGGCATGTTTTCGTATGGAGTCGGTAAGCCCATGGGCGCCGCCAATCACAAAGCCCACGGTCGCAATCGAACTGTTTTCCCATTGTCCCACGGTCGCTGCAAAATCAGGGCTGCTCAGATTTTTGCCACGCTCATCGAGCGTGATCACAACATTGATATTGCTCAGTGCTTTGTCGATATGCCTCGGGCTTTCGGCATGCTCATCGTTAAAACGCACCCGCTCAATGCGTGTAAAATGACGAATACGTTGCTCGTACTCGCTGGCAAGTGCAAACGCCGGATCGCGGGTCTCGCGTCCAAACCAGAGGATCCGTATTGCGGGCATGTTAGACCGTTTTAAACTTTCATTGATTGTTTTTGGCTAGGTCATTTCGTTCTTATCTTTGTCGCTCAAGTTCGGCATATATCACATATTACCTCTCTTTCGCTTCGTGATAAAAACGAAAGCACCTTCGCCAAAATTCAATCCACGAAAATTTAAACCGGTCTGTATCCTGTCTTCGCCGATCTTCTATCGTAAAAAAATAGTGATGTCGTGATTGATCTGATAGCCCCCGAACATGTGTGGTGTCACGGGTCTTTCCGTAGGTCTCATGGGAAATCTTGTCGGTGGGTCCGGTGGCAACCCAACGAGTGCAGAACTTTTAGGACAAGAGCTTGAAGCCAACGGTGTCTCTGTAGTGTATGGTGGACGGGGCCTAGGGCGAATTAAACGTAGCCTATCACTCTTAACAACAGCAGTTACGCGCTCTATGTCCTGCATGGTGATCGATGTCTACTCCGGTCGTGGAACCTATGTAGCGCTTATTATGGGCATGATTGCGCGTTTGCGTAACATTCCAGTGTTTTTAGTTTTGCACGGTGGCGCACTACCCCAGTTTTCACAAAAACGCCGTCGCTTGTGTGAACGTGTTTTGAGCCTTGCAACCACCGTAATTGCCCCCAGCCGCTATTTGCAAACTTGGGCAAAATCATTGGGATATCATGCGCAGATCATTCCCAATCCCATCCATCTACAAGGCTACACATTTCAGCATCGGATCATGGATACACCCAGATTGTATTGGGTTCGAAGATACCATGAAGTCTACAATCCACAGCTCGCCATCCGCGTGTTGGCAGGCCTCAAACCACGCTTTCCCGATGCAGATCTGCGCATGGCAGGACCCGATAGTGGTGAACGCGGTGCGTGTGAACGCTTGGCCCAATCGTTGGGCGTGGCATCGTCCATTGAATTTCTGCCGCGTATCACCAAAGAAGAAATTAGCGCGCTGGCCCATGACCGCAATATTTTTTTAAATACCACCCATGTGGACAATACACCTGTCACGATGCTTGAAGCCGCTGCATTAGGACTTCCGATTGTGAGTACGAATGTCGGCGGTATTCCGTTTATTTTTACGGATCATGAGAGCGCATTGCTGGTGCAATCTGACAACGTCGACGCCATGGTTCAGGCCATCACGCAGTACATCGAAAATCCCGCCCTTGCAGAACAATGTGCAAATAATGCCTACGCAATGGCTCAGAGATGTGATTGGGCGAAGGTGATTGAACAGTGGAACAGGGTGCTCTCAAATGCCGCTGCATAAAATACCGTAGGGGTCGTTCGTGAACGACTCTCAATCGGGCGGTTCGCGAACCGCCCCTACGTGATTGAAACACGCGGCGCATTTTTCCATAAATCTTCAATGGCATACAAACCACGTGAATATTCGTGAAATACGTGGGCCACGACATCACAAAAATCGATCAATGCCCACTGGCCTTCGCGCAAGCCTTCAGACCCTATCGCCGAATGCCCGCTCTGTTTGAGTTGCGTTTCAATGGATTCGGCAATGGCGCTCACATGGCGATCGCTGGTACCCGATGCAAGCACCAAATAATCGGCATAGCCTGAACCACGTATGTCGAGGATCAAAATATCGTTGGCTTTGAGATCATCGGCGGCGGCGGCAACACGGCGTGCAACAACGAGACTGTCTTCGTGGCTTGGGACAAGGCGCTTACGGGTTGGATCGGCAATACGTTCTGCGGTTTCGTTTTGTGCTCTCATAGATCTCTCAGCGGATATGGATTGCATACTTATTCAGGGTCTAGTTTATCGCGTCTGTCCATTCCCGTACACCACGAATCGCTCCGTACACAACGATTCTACGCCCATGGGGCCATAAGCATGCACTTTCGTGGTGCTGATGCCCATTTCGGCACCAAGTCCCAAGGATCCACCGTCATTAAAACGAGTCGAGGCATTCACCAGCACACAGCTCGCATCCACTTCGCGCACAAAACGTTCGGCGGCATTGGGGTCGTCGGTCACAATACTGGCGGTATGATGAGAACCATGGGCATCGATGTGGGCAATCGCTGCATCCATGCTGTCCACAACCCGCACGGCAAGAACGAGCCCCAAAAATTCCGTGTCCCAATCTGCGTCCGTGGCCGCGCGTGCATCAGGAAACAAAACGCATGTGCGTGCACAACCTCGAATTTCAACACCGGCTTGTGTCATCGCAGCAAGACACGAAGGTAAGAATTTTTCGGTAATGGCTTGATCTACCAACAACGTTTCCATGGCATTGCACACGCCAGGACGCGCCACTTTCGCATTGACCGCAATGCGTTCAGCCATCGCACAATCGGCCTTGGCATCCACAAACACATGACAAATTCCTTGATCATGCCTGATCACCGGAATACGGCTGTGCTGGGCCACGTGACGAATAAGACCTGGCCCCCCGCGGGGGATCACCAAGTCGATCAATGTATCAAACGTAAGAAGTGTATCAATTGATGTACGATCTTGGGTCGGCACCCGTTGCACCGCGGCAGTGGGCATACCAACCCCTTGCAGGGCTGCCGTAATACATTCGGCAAGTACACGGTTGCTGTGATCCGCCTCGCTACCACCCCGAAGAATAACGGCGTTTCCACTGCGAATGCAGAGCGCCGCTGCATCAATGGTTACATTGGGACGCGATTCGTAAATCATTAAAATCACACCCAAAGGAGCACGTACTTTGGTGATTTCAAGTCCATTGTCTTGCGTCCAACGTTTTGTTGTTTCACCGACAGGGTCATTTTGCTGCGCAATACTTTCAACGGCTTTGGCCATGGCCTCAATATGATTTTCGCTTAAAAGCAAGCGTTCCATCATCACTTCTGAAAGGCCGCTTGCGCGCGCGTTGATCATGTCTTTCGCATTGGCGGCCATGATCGCTGCCGATTCATGACGCAATTGACGCCCAATATAAAGAAGGCATTGCGTGCGTGTATCGCTGTCAAGACGCGCAAGCGTCACCGATGCAGCCCGTGCATCCTCTGCAAGTGTTCGCAGTGTGCTATTCATGGTGGTACTCCAGAAGCGTTAAGTCATCGCGATGCACCGCTTCTGGAATGCTCACGTAGCCTAAAATACGTGCAATGTCTTTGCTGTTTTTGCCCATCAGTTGCGTAAGCTCGTGGGCTGCGTATGCGGCCAGTCCGCGCGCAATCGGGCCGCTTGGGCCTACGATTTCCACCATAGCACCCCGATCAAACTTGCCTTCAACATGGGTAATACCTGATGCAAGGAGCGATCGACCACGCCGAACCAGAGCATCCGTTGCGCCTGCGTCAACACGCAAGACACCGGTAGGCTTTAAGGTAAAACCAATCCAGTGTTTGCGCGAAGCGACCCGTATGCTTGGTAAAAACAACGTTCCAACCGTTTTTCCCGCAAGAATTTTCTTCAACACCTGGGGTGTTCGTCCATCGGCGATCACAACAGCAATACCCCGTTTCGAACAGGTTTTTGCAGCCTGCACTTTGGTGTGCATGCCGCCAACACCAAGGCCTGAGATACCGCTTTCTGATGTTGCAAAATCCTCAATGACGCCGAAATGGGTCACAAGTGGTATATGGGTCGCCGTGGGATCTTTGTCGGGATTGGCAGTATACAGGCCGTCCACCGTTGTAAGTAAAATAAGCAAATCGGCATTGACGAGACTTGCGACCTGCGCCGACAAACTATCATTATCGCCCACACGGATCTCATCGGTGGATACCGAATCATTTTCGTTAATAATAGGCACAACACCATGTGCGATAAGCGCTGCCAATGCATGCCTCGCATTTAAAAAACGCTCGCGGTTGGCAAGATCAGCATGGGTCAGCAACACTTCGGCAACATGGATGTTTTGTCGCGCAAAGGCTTTGCTCCAGTGCTGCTGTAAACGTGGCTGGCCTGCGGCGGCTGCAGCTTGAAGAAGGCTTACTTGGGTAGGACGTTTTTTAAGACCCATCACATCGATACCAAAGGCTATGGCACCACTTGAGACGATCACACATTCTTTTTCAGGAGGCATCCAAGCGGCGATCTGCCCTGCAAGTTGGCTAAAAATAGCCGTGCCTCCCTTGGCAAGCAACGCACTGCCGATCTTCACCACAATACGCTTGCTACGGCTTACGCGTTCCCGTTGTGCTTCGGTAGGCTGATAGTGCTTCATGATTTCGGCTCAAAAAACTTCACAGGTTGGTGATTGTAGGTCGGTGCTTCATATTCTTCATCATGCCTTACGGGAGGTCGAATACGTGGGGTGCTATTTATTTTTTCTACAGTGGCCACATAACGCACCGAAATGTCTGTATTGTCACCCGAACGCAAGGTACCTTTAATTTCCGCCCCTATGATAAGTCCAGTTTCTTCATCAACGTCAAGATGCCCCTGAAGTTTTGATATGACACGATTTGTTCGCCATGCAGCGGACGGCGGTGAGAGGGAAACTCCCAGCGGTCCTATGGGCGTTTTTCGCGATGTTATCGTATAATGCCGAACCGTACGACTGCCAACACGGCGCCCAGAGGGTGCCTCCGCATAGGCATTAAAAAGAGCCAAAGTCTGTCCCAAAGACGCAAACGCCAGACCTGAAACACGCGTAATATCGGTATCTTCTCGAGAAACCCGGCGCATGGGCCCTTTTCCGTGACGCACAAACGTTTCATTGCCCGTGGTGGTGATTTCTAGACGGTCGCGCTCCGTACGACTTAAACCGTGGGTGGATCCTAAATCATCGCGTTCAAAAAGAAAACGATCGTCTTGCAATGCTTGCGTCACGCCACGCATCACGGTGATCTTGGACTCCACATCGAGTGAATATGAGCTGAAATGCTGCGTCATATCTGGCGCAGCAAACATAGATAATGCTTTCTCCACAGGTAACTCTGGACTTTTTGACTTGGCGAGAACGGGCTTCGCTGCAATAAGTACGATAACCATGGAACACAGCGTTGTCGAAATAGTCTGCATCTTAAGCCCTCGATTCCTTGCGCCTCTTGAGATCGCGTAATAACCTTGAAACAAGGGCACCGACAGTTTGCGTAGCGAGAAAACGCGAAAAATCGCGAAAGGCTTGCAGCTGTCCGATACGGAGCATGCAGTTGAAGAGAAAAGCATTTCTCGCCGCAGGGTGCGTTTTGGCGTTCACCATAGCGGCTTTCGTAGTACATTCCCTGGTCGTTTCAAAGTCAGATCACGGGAGATCCGAGGCGATGTCGGCCACGGCCTCCCTTGGGAGTGGTCCCGCACCGACGACGTCGGCCTATGATCTCACAGCCCATCAGACATTGAGTCGTGTGATCCTTCTGATCCGTGAGAATTATGTAGATCCCGATCGCATTGCGCCCTATGACATGTTTCTAGGCGCCCTCGATCAAATCGAAAAAACGGTCCCCGAAGTGATTATTGATACGAGTCATGCGCCCCAGGCCGTGACCGTGCGCGCGGGTGATGATGTACGACGCTTTCAACTGGGTGGACTTGATCAGCTATGGGAAGTCACCATGGCATTGCGGGATATCTTTCGATTTCTGCAATCAGAAATAAAAGATCCCGAGCGCCGTCAGGATATCGAATATGCCGCCATCAACGGCATGCTCGCAACTCTAGATCCCCACTCGGTGCTGCTAAAGCCTGAAAGCTTTGACGAAGTAAAAATGTCCACCAAGGGCGAGTTTGGTGGCCTCGGTATTGTGATTTCTTTGCGTGAATCACTCCTTACGGTCATTTCACCCATTGCTGGTACACCTGCGGCCAAGGCTGGACTTAAAACCCAAGATCAAATCGTCAAGATCGGTGAAGAATCAAGTGTCAACATGACCCTTGAAGATGCCGTGCATCGTCTGCGCGGCGAGCCTGGTACCAACATCGATGTTTGGGTTTTAAGACGTGGATGGAGCGAAGCCAAGCGCTTTACGCTGACACGCGCAATCATCAAAATCAACAGCGTCACAAGCAAACTCTTGGCAAGCAGCATCGGGTACTTGCGTATCAAAAGTTTTCAAAATCGTACCTACGAAGATATGCACGAACAATTGGCCCAAATGGTGACGCAAAACAAAGGTGCACCGCTGAAAGGCTTGATACTCGACTTACGCAACAATCCGGGTGGATTGCTCGATCAAGCCATTGAAGTATCCGACGAATTTATCGATCAAGGTCCTTTGGTGATCACCGTGGGCGAAGGCAATCGCAAACGCGATGTCAAATCGGCCAAACGCCGTGGAACCGAAATGAATACCCCTATTGTGGTGTTGGTCAACGGTGGCAGCGCATCAGCGTCCGAAATTGTATCAGGAGCATTGCGCAATCATGATCGTGCGATTGTGATAGGCTCACGCACGTTTGGCAAAGGTTCGGTGCAGGTCTTGTACGACTTTAAAGACAGTTCGGCACTGAAGCTGACCATCGCGCAATACCTCACACCCGGTGATGTCTCCATTCAGTCGGTAGGTATTGAACCCGATGTAGAAATTGTTCCGGCGCTGATCAGCAAAGAACGCATTCAGCTATTTGCGGAAGACACAGGACTTCGCGAACAAGATCTCGACAAACATCTTAACCGTCACGGTGATGTCGCAACCCAGAAAACCCAAGAATCCCCTACCTATCGCATTATCCACGTTGAAGAACCTGAAAAGCCCGATGAGGTCGAAGCGGCTGCCATGATGGACGAATTTACCATGGATAAAGACATCGAACTTGCACAATCGGTGTTGCTGAAAACAACATCGACCAATCGCAAAGAAATGCTCAAGCAAGCCGTCGATGTGTTTGCCGCCCAACAAACCCTCGAACACCGTGACATTGAATCACATATGAAAGCGTTGGCCATTGACTGGAGCAACAACCAAGGCGATGCCAAACCGTGGGATGGCAAGAACGTGGTGGTGACCCTCACACTGCCCAAGAGGCCTGTGATGGCAGGTGAAATGCTCAAAATTATTGCTGAAGTTGAAAACAAAGGAAAACAAACGGTTTCTCGTTTGTATGGCATCACAGAATCAAGCAATCCTTTGCTTAAGAATTTAGAATTTGTGTTCGGCAAAGTGGCCCCTGGTGAAAAACGACAATGGGCCACAGAAATTAAAATTCCGGCCCATGTGTCCGCAAGAGCCGACAACATTGTCATTCGCCTTGGCAGCGGATCGAGCAAACCCATCTATGATTCTGAGCAAGCTTTTGTTCAAATCGACGAAAAAGAACGACCGCGTTTGGCCTATCGTTATCGTTTGGATGATACCCAGGGAGGCAACGCCGATGGACAGTTGCAAGCTGGAGAAACGATTACACTCTATGTTGATGTGAAAAACATGGGCGAAGGCGTTGCTGAAGAGGCCATGGCTGCGTTGCACAATAAAACAGGGCCTACTGTCCTGCTTGATAAGGGACGCGCCAAACTTGGCACACTCAAACCCAACGGAGAAGCTGCGGGCACGCTGACCTTTCACTTGAATGCCCCCCTCACAGAAAAAGAAATCAAACTCAATTTGTCCATTTGGGCCACATCCGACGGCGCATTTATCAACCATGTGCTGCTGCTCCCTGTGAGCGCCGCAAAGCCCATACGAAAAACAGAAGGTGTATTTCAGGCGACCGACAGCGTTTCTGTATGGTCTTCGCCTCTCGACGGAGCATCACGCATCGGTTTCTTGCGACCTTCCATGCGCGTGCATGCGGATGGCGAAATAGGCAGGTACAAACGCGTGGTGATTGGACACGGACAACACGGTTTTGTGATTGCAACTCAGCTTAAAGCTGCCCAAGGCAAAGCCCAAGAAGAAGGCATTTTTTCTCCCGTTGAATACAACGCTGTTCCAGACTTGCAAGCCACAGTGTCATCGTGGGTCACCGCCGACAGCACGATTAAGCTGTCAGGTAAAATGACCGACGATCATTCGTTGCAAGATGTCTACGTCTACGTGAACAACAAAAAAATATACTATGAACCCCTGGGCCAGATCTCCTCCATAGGACGCGGTGTCCAGGTACCGCTTGAACTGACCGTTCAACTCAAACCAGGTGGCAATGATATCACCGTGGTTTTGCGCGAAGAAGAACAAGTTCTAGCGCGTAGAAGCTTCTCGGTATTTAAGCGATAAGGGCGCAGCAAGCTGCGCCCCTACGGGATGTGGAAACGGTCTAACATGCGTGGATACATTCTCGCCGCAGGCATCGGCTCCCGTTTACGGCCCATCACATCCCATGTCCCCAAGCCCCTCCTACCTTTCGGCGGTTTTCGTTTGATCGAATACGCCATGCATTCGATGCGCGATGCCGGGGTGCAGAGCATCTCGGTAAATACCCATCACTTGGGTTCTCAGATCCATGACTTTTTAGGCGATGGTTCACCATGGAACATGAACATTCAACTTTCCCATGAACCCGAACTTCTCGGAACAGGCGGCGGACTCGCCACCATGTTCGTCGATGATACTGAACCATGCTTCGTTGCCAATGCAGATGTAATAACCGCCATCAATTGGAACGATGTGCTTGCAACCCATCGCAAATATGGTGCTGTCGCCACCATGGTTTTACGTCCCAATTCGCAACCCGATCACTTTGCATCGATTGATGTCGATCCAAACGGACATGTAATCAAAATAGGAAAAAACGCTTCGGGGCCGTGGATGTTTACAGGTTTGCAAATCCTTGAACCTCGGGCTGTTGCACGCTTGCCTGTGGGCCGTGTCGCATGTTCAGTGGCCGATATGTACCGACCGTTGATTGCAGATGGAGAGCCTGTGGTAGCCTACTTTAGCGACGGGTATTGGGCGGACTTGGGTACACCCTCGCGGTATCTTGAAGAAGCATTGCGTTTTTTAGATGGCGATCCCCGTGGATTACCGGTAGCGCCCTATGCTGCGTATACAACACCGCGTCCTGGTATTTTTGTCCATGGCAATACCCAGATCAGCGATAAAGCAACGCTCCTCGCACCTATGGCTATCGCTGATGGTGTTCATATTGGCGCTGAGAGCACAGTCGGACCCCATGTCATGATCGCGCAAAATGCACATATTGAACATGGTGCTCACATAAGTCATGCGATCATACTCGACCATGCGATAGTCCATACGGGAGAATGCGTAGATCGTATGATCCGAATACGCGAAGCATGATCAGAAAGGTATCCCATGCATTCCCACCCTGTTTTGATCCACCGATTTTCGGCATCGGAACATGCCAATGAATTTCATGATGCCTTCAGTACAGAGCAGAGCCGCCCTTTCGGTGGTTTTTTTGAGATCCGCCCCCATGGTCATCATGCATCTACGGCATACCCGCAGATTGATACAGAACAATCTCAAATCTTGGCATTGTCTGTTCGCCACAACGATGAAGAAAGCCTGTTACCAAGGATCACCATAGGACGAAGCAGAAGCAACGACTTGGTCATCCCATATCCGCAGATCTCAAAATTTCACGCCTATATCACGGAACATCCCAACGGCGTTTATGCATTGCACGATGCCGGTGCCACCAACGGAACATTCATCGCGGATACACGATTGATCCCACATACGCCCTATCCTTTACCGGCACATTGCGAGATCAGATTCGGTTCACACACCTTCGAATTTTACACGCCTCAAGCCTTTGCAGAAACTCAAACAACATCTGCACTCTAGCATGCGATAATGATTGAGAGCCCTGTGTCTTAAGGAAAAACAAATGCGCGGGGCGATGGCTGCATTGGGCTCACTTGGTTTTCATGATGATCTTGAGCTCAAACCCTATCGCATGCAGTTTGGGCATCGCGAAACCATACTCCTCGCCATGGGTTTGGAATTGTATACGGCCCGGCCCTCTGAGAAGTATCAAGAACATACGGTGGGTGATGTATTGATCCAAACATCACAGCAACTTGATGCCATGATCGAAAAAAATCAAAATATCAAACCCATTGCCGATGCGATACGCTATGCGGGTCACCTCGAAATTTTGCGTGCAGTGACCGCCGTACAGCTTGATCGCAAACGCTATGCCGAGATCTGTACACGACGCATTCATCGGATCATTGAATTGCTTGGGAGCCGCAGGCTTCTGCTGGTGGTGGTCAATGATCGCATTCTTTCTGGTTTTGCGTGTGTTGGCTTAGACAATGGCAACCTTCGGCTGCAAATAACCCATCCCCACGGGGTTCAACGCTGGGAAGTGCATATGGGAGGTGTCCATGGCGGATCCTTCGAACGATGGTTGCAAGCCTGGTATCTTGATCCCAATCATCCCGACATTCCTCCAGGTGGCGTCTCTCTGCCCTGTGATCTCCAGCCTCCCAACAACCCAACTGAACTTGTACAAGGCTGGATCGCGGAGTTAAATCTACAGGCATGAGAACTTTTTTATCCGCCCACTGGAACAATCTCATACTGGCGAATTTCCCGGTGGATGCCCACCTTCTTTTGCCATTTATACCAGCGGGTACGGAACTGGATTTATGGCATGGCCAAGCCTATGTCAGTTTGGTTGCGTTTGGCTTTGACCAAACCAAAGTGCTATCTGTCCCCTGGCCTTTGCATCGCAATTTCGAAGAAATCAATTTACGTTTCTATGTTAAACGTATTGATGGTTCTGACGTTAAACGTGGTGTCGTCTTTATCAAAGAAATCGTACCACGGTGGCTGATCGCCACAATGGCCAATATTTTTTATAACGAACGTTATACGTCCTTGCCAACACGAAGAAAAGTAGAATCCGAGAAACAAACCATGGGCGTTGCCTATGAATGGAAATCGAAAAATCAATGGGCAAAAGTAGGTGTTGTTGTGTCAACTGAGCAGCAGAATCTGCTTCCTGGATCCTTCGAAGAATTCATTGCAGAACATTACTGGGGATACACACGCGTCTCGGGAACAAAGACCATAGAATATCGTGTTGACCATCCACCATGGACCCTACAAAAAGTATTAGAACATTGCATTGTTTTGCACGATGAAGCACTCTATGGTTCAGCATTGCACAAAATATTTGAAAACCAACCCCATTCGATTTTTCTGGCAACAGGATCGCATGTACGTGTGTCTTTTGGCCGAAAATTAGTAACGACTCAAATGCCTTCAATCTGAGCGAAGTATTTTTTATCCAAAGCATTGAGAGTGTCCGCCAAGCTTGGTACCCTTCGCTATGCGATTTTTCGTACCAATATTCTCGTTTTTCTTCATGAACGGATGCCTTCTAGGGCAACCGCCCGCAACAACAGCAGCCCCAATCAGCCAAGTCCAGAACAATGATGACGCAGAAAGTGAACGTCGCAACAAACAACGCAATGATCAGCTCAACGCACTCCGCGGCATGGCACAGGAACAAATCAATAGCATACGAGGTACATCCCCAACCGAGATGCTTGCAAAACAAGGCTGGGCAACATTAATCACAAACACCCCAGCTCAATTACCAACACAACTCAATCTTACCAACACGATGTTGCGTAAAGATATCGATACGCATGTCATTTGCGATGCTGCAAGCAAACTCACGCCCGTGGCCCTCCAGTGTGTTGCAAATAACCATCCAGCACCCATGATCGTTGCCACCATGAAACTCGATCTCGGCGCAACCGCGCATGGTGTACGTGGGATCACCGAAATTCGCACCCTCGCCGATGGCAGTGCACCAAGACCCAATCCTGCATTCGCAGATGCAACATCCCATGAGTCGGCCGTACGCACACGTCTTGAACGTTTGATCAAAGCTCACAGCAAATGGAATACGCAGTGTGAAAATGCAAAACGGAATGCCGAAAATACCACCAATTGTCCTTACTGCAACGCCGACTATCTTGGGCGAACAGCCTGTGAAACCACCCGTGATTTGCAAGGGATGATCGAAGAAACACAAAAAGAAATAGAACGTGCTGCAGCGGTAAGTGCTTTCACCGAACCCACCCTCTCCCAACCCCAAACACGAGAGATTTTGGTACCCGCATATCTCAATACCTGGGTTCGTCCCGTCAAAGCATCCTTGGAACTCAAGATGCTTGGGATCACTTCACGATTTACCCATAGCATCAATGTCCATGTCGAATTAAAATCGGGTTCCATTTTACCTCCCAATCACGGAGAGGTTCCTCCTGCACTCAACACAGCACTTCTTAAGCGACTCGCCGAAGCCATCGCCCATGACATCACAGAGATTGGCAACCAACGAGCCGCAATTTTAGATCTTCAATGTACAGATGAACCCTCAGCGCGAAGCCCTGCCTGGGTTGCATGCCGCGTAGAACGGTTGCTTTTGCGTGGAACACCCTTGGATGCAAGCGCCGTATTCGGTTTCTGATTGCCCCACCAAAAAACATCCACTATCATCATCCCACCACGTCGTCATCCGGGGGGGAACTGGATGATAAACCCATGCTTAATCTTTTTTCGCCAATGCGGCTGCTCAAGCCATTGTTACCGCATATCTCTCACACCATAAAAGCCCCCAAACAACCACGAACGGATTTGCGATTTCATCACGATGTCTATGACGCGCATGTCAACATACGAAGACAGCATCAACAAAGCTGTGCCACCCTCGACGTCAAAAACATGTCACTTTCTTTGCCGGTTCATCGCATAGGAACACCTGTCGCGGCCCCCAATGCCCCAGTTACCGTGGTTGCCTATTGGGATGGTGGCAGCGATGTTCATAATGACCCCCACGATCCGGGTCCTTACACATTGTTGCAACAAGACGGGCGCAACATCACCAATATGCCGTTGTTTGCTCAAGGCCCCATGCAAGCACCCAATGGACTTGATGTTGCCGACGATGATTACCTCAACAGTTGGCGTGGTGCCCCACAAACCACATCGGACATCCAAGTATTTCAAGCACAATACCCCGATGTGCATATGCAAATGTCCATGCTCGATAGGCCGCAACGTCATTGGGCAGATTTACTGAATGCAGGTGTTGACGATTGGATTCATTTTTTTGAAAGCAAAAAAACGAGTCCCGAAGAAACCGGATTTGCAGGCATCGATTACGACAATGAAACCGTTGCAAACGATGCGCAATGGATCCAAGCAGGACGATGGATGACCATTTTCGGACGTCTGTACTACGGCACAGAGGGGACCGTTGCATTCACGGCTTACACCGGTTCCGATCTTGATCGACAAATATTACAAAACCCCATCACGCAAAATGAATTTGCAATGATGCAATACATTGTTGCAAATGGAGCAAATGTTCATCCCACGGCGAAGCAAATTGTCGCGCAAGTAAGCACATGGCTTCAAAATGGCGTGCAGATGCCACTTTCTGTGCTCATCAACTACGCATGCAGCATGAATTACTCCACCCCCATAGCCGATGCAGATATTTACGCACCATGGATGAGCATCAATGCAGGCGGCATTGTGCGTGACGGCTACACCTGCACGTTCCCAGGGTTCCGACCCGATTATAATAATTTGCCAACCGGTAGATTAGCATTTCCCAATGGAAAACTTGCTCAAGGCGGCATGGAATTTCAATCAAGTGCTGTCGCAAACAATCCAAACATCAGCAATCCAACCTGGTGGCCACAATTTCTGACAAGCCTTGATGTAGGGACAAATCCCAATCAATGTTATTCTATTCCGTTTCAAGAATTGCTTACAGCGGCACAATCGAAAGATTGTGTGGTTCTGGATGAAAAGAGTTCATCTTTCTGGGTACGCTGTGCACAACAATTAGGTATCGCACGTTGGCGTCATCGCTACTTTGCAATTCCAACCCACCATCTTCCTTCGATGAAAGAAGCGCCTATTCGCGATGGGCACTTTATTGTTCCTGAGATGTGGGTACGGAAGCATGCTAAATAATGCAGCACGAAACAAGAGGCGGTTCCTGAACCCAGGCCATCGCATCTAAAATTCTTTCGAGATCATGCTTAAGCATATCGTTACCGTTGCCTTGCCATCCGTGTGCAGGTCCTCGCACACGGATGGCGAGACACAGGCTACGAATTGAAACGCAATCAATTCATGCTAACAAATTATCGTTTTTCCGCACTACGCGCATGGGCTTCAAGGCCTTCAAGACGCGCAAGCTCTGCGGCATCACGAACCATGGAAGCGTCGGCATGGCCATCCACATGAAGCCATGTGCGTATGCGTAAAAAATGAAACACCGAAAGTCCGCCGGCAAATCGCGAACCACCACCGGTAGGCAACGTGTGATTGGGACCAATGCCGTAATCACCGAATACTTCGGCGCTTCCTGAACCCACAAACAATGCACCGTAATGGGTCACACGTTTGCGGACATCGTCTGCATTGCGACACAAGAGTTCTAAATGCTCAGGTGCAATGCGATCACTCACTTCGACTGCTTCTTCCATGGACTTGACAATCACACAAAAACCGCGTTTCAGCGCAGAAGATGCCGTATCAGCTGTAGAAAGCGTTTTAAGTTGTTCGGCAAGCGCCATATTCACATCATCCGCAAGCGATACGCACGTTGTAATCAGCACAGGCAACGCATCGGGATCATGTTCGGCTTGCGCCAAAAGATCGGCCGCGATCATGGATGGGTCGGCACTTTCATCGGCGATCACAACAAGTTCCGAAGGACCTGCCAACATATCAATGCCAACATCGCCCGACACAATTTTTTTGGCGGCCGTCACAAAACGATTGCCAGGTCCCGCGATCACATCCACACGAGGGATCGCTCCCGCGCCATAGGCAAATGCCGCAATGGCCTGAGCGCCACCCGCGCAAAGCAGTGCATTGGCACCGGCCACAGACGCAGCTGCGATGGTGTGAACACTCGGATTGGGCGATGCAACCCACACATCACGAACGCCAGCAGCACGTGCCGTGATTGCAGTCATCAATACTGACGACGGCAGCGGAAAACGACCCCCAGGGGCATAGCATCCTGCGCGTTGCACAGGCACAACTTCTTGGCCGGCCGTGCCACCAAGGACAGGCATTGTCACATCACCAATGCTCGCACGTTGGGCATGTGCGAACGTGGCAATGCGTTCTGCGGTACGTTCAAGCAAAGCACGTTCATCTTTGGGTAACGCATCGAGCACACGTTTAAGTTGCGCAGCGTCCATCACCAGAGGCGCATCTTGGGGTAAGCGATCAAATTTTTCTGCGTATTCACGCAATGCCGATTCGCCTCTGTTACGAATTGCTTCGATGATCGTTGTTACAACCGACATCGTTTCTTGGTCGACCACCGGGTTTGCAACTGCTGGAATTTGCGAAGGATCCAATCGACGTAGCATGCCAATTACTCCGATTTTGCATTGCCTGGACGACGCGTAAGCCTGAGCGATCGCCGATCCAAAACACGTTCGACTTCATCCAAGGTGACGCCACCGCGCGCCATGGCCACCATAGCAAAAAATAAAACATCGGCCGTTTCGAGTGCGATATCATTGTGCGAAGCTGCATCGGCCAGTTCGCCCGCTTCTTCTTCTAACTTTGAACGCAGCAATGCGGGCTCGCGAAATAAACGCGCAGTGTATGAATCGTCGGGTGCATTTTTGAGGCGTTCGTTAAGCAATGCCACCAGTGCATGCAAGCCACGTTTTTCGCCCCAACAGGTCCATGTATTTTCGTGACAAAATCCAGGTTCACCTTGGCGAACCGTAAAGCGCAGCGTATCCGCATCGCAATCCATGTCCACGGCAAGCAATGTTTGCAGAGCACCCGATGTGGCGCCTTTGATCCACAAACCACCACGACTGCGCGAATGGTATGCACCACAACGATGATCGATCGCATAACGCAAACTTTCACGATCGCTGTAGGCAAGTCCCAGCGCCATCCCAGCTTCATCCACAACCACGGTAGGCCACAGCCCATCGGCACGATCGCTTGTCAAACATGCGGCCACCGAATCGGTCAAATCAAAGCGTCCGGTATAAAGCGCCATACCCACTTGGGCATCCGCACCCATTTTGTGAATGTCGGCAACATCTTGGGCTGTGGTCACACCACCAGCTACCGTGAGTTGCGCTGGCCATGCCATGGAAACAAGTTCTTTCACGCGGTTCAGATCGATGCCTTCCAATCGACCTTCACGTTCCACAAACGTCACAAGAAAGCCGCCCACATGCTCACGAAGCTCGCGCATACGCTCTTCGATCCCGAGGCCCGTTCGCGTCTTCCAGCCATCCACGACGATTTCGCCATGCTTGGTATCGAGACTCGCGATCAATCGTGCCTTGGGCAATTGCCGAAGCAAATCCAATTGCGCAGCCGTTCCGATGATAATTTTGCTGGCACCTGCATCAAGCCATCGCTTGGCGGTTTCATAATTGCGAATGCCACCACCCACACGGCATCTGGCCACAGAAATCAGTTTTTCGATCAAATGCGCATTGGAGCCTGTGCCCATGGCCGCATCGAGATCGATGGTTGCAATTTCACCAACCACACCAAATTTTTCCGCAATAGGAATGGGATCGCCTGCATCCAAGGCTTTCTTTTCACCGCCCACAAGCTGAACGGTGCTTCCACCTTGAAGATCGATCGATGGGATGATCATGGTCGTACCTCAATGCCTGCATCGGCCATGGCATTCTTAACCATGCCCACAGTGAATTCACCATCGTGAAAAATTGACGCAGCAAGCACAGCGTCCGCGCCTGCACGAATGGCCTCAATCAAATGCGCGGGATGGGCCGCACCACCACTTGCAATTACTGGTACACCCACAGCCCGTGACACTTCGCGAAGAAGTGCCAAATCATAGCCTGATCGCGTACCATCGCGATCCCACGATGTCAGAAGAATTTCACCCGCACCGCGTTCAACCACATGCTGACACCATGCAATAACATCGTGTCCTGTACGCTTTGTACCCGCTTCAATCACAAGTTCCCACGCATCATCGCGATTTTCACACAATGCCGCATCCACCGCAACAACCACACATTGATTCCCAAAGCGCTCAGCGACGGCATTGATTAAACCTGGATTGTTGTATGCCGCCGTATTGATGCCTACTTTGTCGGCGCCCGCTTCCAGCAATGCTGCTGCATTGTCAACGCTGCGTACGCCGCCCCCTACGGTAAGTGGAATAGACAGAACTTCGCGCACGCGGCGCACAGTCTCCAAGGAATTTTCGCGTTCTTCAAGCGTTGCCGACACATCTAAAATAACAAGTTCATCCGCACCTTGTTCTTCATAGGATTTGGCTTGTGCAACTGGACATCCCGCATCGCGTAAATTCTGAAATTTGATGCCCTTCACCACACGGCCATCACGCACATCGAGACAAGGGATCACACGTTTGGTCAACATGGCTGTTTCTCCACATCAAGCCAACGACGTACGACCTGCATACCCACGTTGCCTGAAATTTCGGGGTGGAACTGACATGCCAAAATATTGCCGCGCTCAAGAGCAGCCACAAACGGGCCACCGTAATCACACATGGCGCCCTTCCATCCTAAAGGGATCTCCGTCGCACGGTAGGAATTGGCAAAGTACACATAGCCATCGTTTAAATAACGACACTCATTTTGTGCCACGATATTGTTCCAACCCAATTGCGGCACACGCAACGATGCATCAAATTTTTTCATGGTCGCGGGAATAATTCCAAGTCCTTCAACGCCTGGATTTTCTTCACTGCCTTCAAACAAAATTTGCATGCCAACACATACGGCAAGCGTCGGTTTGTTGGCACAGATGCGTTCGCGAACCACATCCACAAGACCTAGCTCTTCCAAGCCCAACATACCGGCCACAAAGCTTCCTACGCCGGGAAGAATTGCAAATTCCGACGACGCAACCACATCGGGATCTTCCGTAAGTATGGGATTGCCACCTGCCCGCCGAATACCCGCCAACACCGAAGCCAAATTCCCCACTCTTGCGTGGATCACCGCAACATTTTTTGTGGTCATCCGAGGGTCCCTTTGGTGCTTGGGATGTCCTGGCCCGTGATACGAACCGCCGAACGCAATGCGCGCGCAACAGCTTTATAGGCACTTTCGCATTTGTGATGGTTGTTATCTCCGCGCAAAACATCCACATGCAATGTCATGCGCGATGCCATCGCAAGGGAGACCAACACGTGTGAAAGCATCTCGGTGGAAATCGTGCCAATCATGTCACGGTCCAAACCAAGGTTCACAATGGCCGATGGACGCCCCGACAAATCTACCACCGCACGTGCCAATGCTTCATCAAGCGGTGCGTGTGCATCGCCAAAACGCTCAATCCCTTTGCGATCGCCCAAGGCTTCGTCGATGGCTTGCCCGATCACCAACGCCGAATCTTCGGCCGTGTGGTGATCGTCCACATGCAAATCGCCTTGGCATGTAAGATCCAGATCAAAACGCGCATGTTTGGCGAGGGCATGAAGCATGTGATCGAGAAATCCGATCCCCGTACTTACATTCACTTGGCCCGTTCCATCGAGAACAAGCGTACATGTGATTTGTGTCTCGTTGGTTTTTCTTTGTACCGTCGCTTTGCGTACGCTCATGGCAACAATCCTTCCAGCTGATTCACATCGTCCAAAATTCGCGCAACGCCCACGGTTTCTAAGCCCTGGCGTAAAATTTCGGGTGCATCACCTGGCGGCAACACACCGACCGGGATCACCCCAGCACCACGCGCGGCTACAGCGTCATCGGGTGTATCACCGATCATCCATGCAGCCTGCACACCCAATTGCTCCAAACACAAACGCACGGGCGCTGGATCGGGTTTAAGTTCGGCATCTTCCATGCATACCAGTGATTCAAAACAATCACGCAAACCATGCAAATTAAGAAATCGTTCGGCATCGCGCCGCGGACGTCCTGTGACCATCCCCAAACGCACATGTTTTTTAAGTCGATTTAAGAATGCCGCATCACCCAAAAGTTTTTCGGTGGTATGCAGACCGGGCGTGTGTTCTGTGCCTTGATAATAGGCTTCAAATCGCTCTTTCACATCCTCAAACTCGGCATACACACTGCGTCCTTGAATCAAACGCAAACTTAAAACCCAATCGTTGTTGGCATTGCCGCGTGCTTTGGCATTTTGAATGTCTTCAGCCGTGACAGGGACACTGTACGACGCAACGGTTTGAATAATCGCTTGGCGATAAGACGTTGAAACATCGGCAAGCACACCATCCAAATCAAAGATGATTGCTTCAGGGGCAAGCGAGGCGCGAAGTGCCAAACAAAGCCGTTCAAATTGAACCCCATCGCCAGGACATGTGATACGCACAGCATTCTCAACATGGGGAAAATGGCGTGTGCTGATACCAAGCGATGCCAGCGAATCCACAAGCCATTTGGCACGCGGTGTTCGTGCAAGAACAAAGTTGGCCTGTGAAGGTTCCACGTCCACACCCAGCGAAATTAAAACTTCACGCAAGAGGGTCCGTTCTTCACGGATCCTATCACAGTAGACACGTGCATCATCGGCATGATCGCAGAGCCAATCTTCTGCAAAAACAAGACTTGGATGGGCGATGGTGTAAGGTCCACCGGCTGCGCGCATGCGATCGATCACAAAGGGATGTGCCACGCTGTAGCCAATGCGCAAACCTGGTGCTCCCCATGCTTTTGACAACGTGCGCAGATGCAAAATATTGCTACCCGCGATGTTGCCCAAGGCATAGTCGTCATCCACAAATTCGCCATACGCCGCATCCACCAAAATCAATGTGCTCGGCAATGCCGATGCAATGTGACGTATTTCTTCGCGGGTCGCTGCGGTACCCGTCGGATTGTTGGGCGTAACAATCACCAATAACGCCGCACCATGGGCTTTGCGAATCAACGCATCCACAGGAAGCGATCCCGTCAGCCACGGCACCGTATCCACAACACCCCCTGCCAGTGCAGCAAAGTGTGCGATCATTTCAAACGTCGGCGTGGTGGTCACAACACGGGCACCTGGATCCACAAAGGCACGACACGCGCGATCAATCGCTTCATCGGCCCCTGCCGTCAGAAGGAGCATGTCCGTTGGAACATTCCAGCGTTCGGCAAGAAGTTGCAACACGCTTTCTTGATGAGGATATCCCGCGATAAAATCCGGTGTACCTTCCAAAGGCACAGGACATTCAGTCCCCGCAAGGGGCAAATCAATCAATGACGAACGCGGCGCTCCCACATAGCCTTTAAGCCCATTCATACGCGCAGCCGCTTTGACACAACACGACATCAGCAACCTCTACGGAACAATCTGCGTAAGCGACGTCACGATAATATCGGTGCCACCCACAGCTTTGATTTCGGGAATGATAAATGCTACCTGCGCACGCGGCACAGCGGCTTTCACGGCATAACCTCCACCATGATGCAGGGGTGCAACCGTTGGGCCACGCATGCATGGAAGTACAGCAATTACCGCTTCCAAATTGGCTGCCGACACATTCACTTCGAGCATCACCCGTTTACGCGCTTCAAGTACCGAACGCACCAACATCGCAAAACGTTCGATGCGGACACGCAACGCATCGTCTTCCATGGCACGCGGACTTGCGTACAAACGCGTCGAGGAATGCATGAGATCTTCAACAATCGTAAGTCCATTGGCCTTCAACGTTGAGCCTGTGGAGGTATTGTCGACAATAAAGTCCGCATCTTCGGGCGGGAACACTTCGGTGGCACCCCATGCGCGCACCACTTCAACATCGAGACCATTCTTTTCGATCCAGCGCTGTGTGATCACAGGGTATTCGGTAGCAACCGACATGTGCCGCTTGGGCCAGGTGTTGTTCTCGAGAATATTGGACGGCGCTGCAGCAACAATGCGCACGGGATCAAGCTGTGTATCCAAAAGCTCAATCAATTCGACGCCCAATTCAGCCACCCAATCAGCACCCGCAAAACCGATGTCGCGCGAACCATGATGCAGCATTTCGACGATATTTTGAGGCTTAAGCATTTTAACATCGTAATCAGGCAGGCTCACTGACGGACGATATCCCCGCTCAATGCCGCTGATTTTGATGCCTGCTTCATGCAACACCTCGATCACGCTCCCCTGCATACGTCCCTTGGGAAGAGCCAATCGAAGTGTGGATATCCTGTTGTTTTCTGCCATCATAAACCGCTTTCACTGTTGGGAATGATCTCTATGATTATTCCACGATTTGAAGGCGGTCGATATGGTAGGTAGATGTGCGCAATCGCGCTGACGGTAAGGGGGGTTACGGAACGACTTGATTGGCCATTTTATCGCGATAAATTGAGTACTCCCCCGCAGTATTCATCACCGTATAATGCCTACCAAGGCGGATAGAGTTCTCAGGTTGAAATTTAGAGAAAACGACCACATCACCCCCAAGACGGCATGCCTCGGGCCGCAATACATCCTTCACAACGTCGGTAAATTCAGCAGAAACGTAATTGAGCGTGACTTGCCCAAGCAGCTCATAACGCGCAAGAAACGGGAGCTCTCGTTCATTCATGTACTCAAAACGCATGGGGCAATTTTCAGGCTTGGCTGGGTAACGACCACCCATTTGCAATGTTTGAAAAACAAGTGGCGGCACGGGGGGAGGTGTCCCAGCGCTTGGCACATTGCGATATGCCGGGACGCAGCCCAAAAGCGACATCGCACAAACACATCCTATCAACGTTCGCAACCTGATGCTGTTTTTCATATTCAATCACATGACCCCTACCAACACGCATGTCAAACATCATGCGATCTTGTTTTTTCATGACAATAATGCACATAGACACACGTTTTATGGCATCAAATAGGTCTCGCATAGGATCCCCTGACGCTGAATGGTCATCGCCTTATGAACTCTATCGATGGCTCACGGCGATTGACCCACAAGCGCTTTCCCTCGAGACAAAACAACAGATAAAAAAGCCCAAGAAGACGCCCTATACACGACCAGATGCGCCGCAACATCGCATACGCGAAACACAGCCTATTTTGCCCTACTCGATTGCCACTGCAGCGAAAGCTGTTGCTCCTGCGACAGCAATACCTCCCGAAATGCCTGCCCCTCTTCCGTTGCTTCCTCTTTGGCTATTTGTCGATCTCCAAAGATTTTCAGCCTATCACATCACCGTCACAGACAGCTTTCACGCAGAAAGCATTCAATACATCGACTGGATACGCCACCTTCGCGCCATACCTCCTGCAGTACACAGCGAAGGACCCCGTGAATTTACCCATCACATGTTTCATTTTCACATGTCCCCAGAATCCAAGATGTTTGCGACCGTACGCGTTGATGCCGAAGGCCCGCACGCCGTAGGTTGTGAGCTCGTAAGTATTGAGGCCGTAGAGGGCCTGCGTGGCCCAGCCCTCATGCAAACGGTTCACCAATTTATCGATGCGCTTGTAGGAAAACCCAAAGCGATTCTTTTTGATGATGCGCATATTACCGTTGCAAATCCGGAGACACATGAAAACACAAAAATGCGTTTGATTCTGTCACGCGCATTTTCATTGCAATATCCTGCAAGCGATTTTTTAGGACACACGCGGACACCCCACATCGCTGATATTGAAAATCATGCCAGTTGGTATGCTCCATTGGGATGGCGTCCGCTCGACTGGGCCAAAGATTGGCATGGTGGTGAAAAGTTCAAAGTTTTTTATGGCCTCCGCCCGGAGCAAGAAACACCCCTCGAAGTTGTTCAAATGCCCGGCGAATTCTCGGAAGCATTTCATGCCATTGCGCAAACAAAGCCCGATGCGCTCAGAGACATGCTCATGCTCAAAACCACCGATGCAGAACAACAACGGGCATCGCAGCATGCCATAAAGATTGTTTCGGAGGCATCCCGTGCCGTCCCCGATGCCTTCGGCCCTCCCATACAAACGCTTGGCCATCTCATCGCATTTCATTTGCATGCGGGTCGCGGACACATTGATGGGATCGTTAATCCAACATCAACATGGCATGCCGCACAATTGATCAATACCGTGGTTGAACATGTGGGTGTGTCGCAATGGGCCGTCGCGAACAGACGCACCATGAAGCAATTGAAAACGTTTTGTGGCTATAGTGAAACACTCAGTGAACTTCGCCTGTTTGTGCGCGATGCTGTCTGAGCTGGTATTGTTTTTTGTCTTCTGCCTATGAGCAAGGTATTGCAAGTCTATTGCAGTATAAAACTTATGGAGAGATATATGCGTTCCGTGAAACCTATATTGGGATTGATGCTGGCCTTCATGCTGACAGGCTGCGCAAGCTTGATGATGTCCGTCAAAGACAATGAGGGCTCTGTTGCTTCTGTCATGCTTAAACGCGGCGATAGCGTCACTTTGGAAACGCCTACCTGGGATGCAGCCCTGGCGCCCAAATTAACCAAAGCCAAATACACCAAAGAATCATTTGAAAAGCTCATCACCACTTCCGTCACCGATGCCCTCGGACGACGCGGTGTGACCATTGCCGCATCAGCCAAAGATGCCACGGGCCGCGTATCAGTTCATCTTAGCGAATACCACTACGGCAGCGGTGCAGCGCGATTCTTTCTTGCAGGCACAGGATTTGGTGATTCCAAACTGGGTGGCAGTATTACCATCGAAACACCAGCAGGAAAACGCGAAATGGAAGTTCGCAAGCGCGGTGCAAAATCAGGATTGGGCACATGGGGCGATCAAACGCCGGAAAACGTTAGCTATTTTGCCAACGCCGCTGCTGCAAAAATCGTTCAGTGATTATAAACGACCGTAGTGATTCATACGATCAGTGCAGCGCTTGAATTCTTTTTCAAAAAATTCAGTTTCACTTCCGGTAAGAGCCGCGCTTTTTGCCAAAGCGCCTTTCGCCTCGTTAATATTTTTATACTTCGTCAGTGCAAGATCAAATGCCGCTAACTGAGGAAAACCTAACTTCGTAGCCAATGCTTCAAATGGCGCACTTCGCTCTTTAGAACGGTGATATGGACCACGCTTCGACCGATTTCCCTTGGCAGAATGCGCAGAAACCCAACGATGATCTTCTTTGGGAAGCTCTGGTATCATTGCGGGAACAGGCTGAGGCACAGAAAGTATAGGAAGCACAGGCACAACCTGGCCGTCCGCAAACTTTGCGAGATCAATGCCAGAGAGATCCAACTGATTATGCGCAAAATCAAAACAATCCATGTCAGGCACAATCCCAACGCCATTGGAAACTTCGATTCTGCCCAGATCATGTAATGCGCGATCAGTACCTACACGCATTGGTATATTACTCATCAATAGACCGCCTTGAAAAAATCAACATCTGCAAATGAGCAATAAACTGTAAAGATGTCATGGCACGACGCATCAGCCGTCGGTAATGCACCCTTCGGACGCCGAACTCACATTTTTAATAAATTTGTACAACGTGCCTGATGTGGCTTTGTAGGCAGGAGCGCGCCATGTGGATTTGCGACGTGCAAGTTCGTCATCAGAAACATCCACGTTGATGGTGTTGGCTTCTGCATCGAGGGTGATGACATCGCCGTCATGCAACAACGCGATGGGTCCGCCTTCTTGGGCCTCAGGCGTAATATGTCCCACGATAAAACCATGTGAACCGCCAGAAAATCGACCATCGGTTAAAAGCGCTACGTCAGAGCCTAAACCCGCACCCATGATTGCCGATGTGGGCGTAAGCATTTCGGGCATCCCTGGACCACCCTTGGGGCCTTCATAGCGGATCACAATCACATCGCCCTTGCCGATACTGCCTTCTTCAAGCGCATGCAGCATCGCCTCTTCAGAATCGAAACATTTGGCGATGCCCTTAAAGAGCAAACCTTCTTTGCCTGTGATTTTTGCGACCGATCCTTCGGGCGCCACATTGCCCCGCAAGATACGCAAATGACCTGTGGCTTTCAACGGCGTCTTCACCGGTGAAATAATATCTTGACCCGATGCCAAACCCGGAAGATCTTCAAGATTTTCCGCCAAGGTTTTTCCTGTCACCGTCATGCAATGGCCGTGCAAATAACCTTCGGCAAGCATCATTTTCATCACCGCTGGAACACCACCCACATAGTGCAGATCTTCCATCACATATTTTCCACTTGGCTTTAAATCGGCCAAATAGGGCACACGATCGCTTACGCGCTGAAAATCATCCAATGAAAGTGGGACATGCACGGTTTTGGCCATGGCTATCAGATGCAACACGGCGTTGGTTGACCCCCCCAATGCAATCACCATCACCATGGCATTTTCAAACGCATCTCGGGTCATGATGTCGCGGGGCTTTAAATCCAATTCAAGCAAACGACGCATCGCTGCGCCCGCCCTGCGGCATTCATCATGTTTTTGAGGATCCACCGCTGGTGTGCATGATGAATACGGAAGCGACATGCCGAGGGCCTCAATCGCCGTGGCCATGGTATTGGCCGTGTACATGCCACCGCATGCACCAGGACCTGGACAACTCTTTCTCACGATTTCTTGTCGTGTTGCTTCGTCGATGGTGCCAGCAAGCGATTCGCCATAGCACTGAAACGCCGAGATGATATCAAGCTTGCGTTCGGCCGCATCACCGCGCTTCGGAATTTTTCCTGCTTTGATGGTGCCGCCGTAAATCATCAAGGCCGGACGATTGAGACGTCCCATGGCCATCAAACAACCCGGCATATTTTTATCACAACCAGGAATAGCAATGAGCCCGTCGTACCACTGGGCTCCCATCACCGTTTCAATGGAGTCGGCGATAATTTCGCGCGATTGCAGCGAATAACTCATGCCATCGGTGCCCATGGAAATTCCATCGCTCACACCGATTGTATTAAAACGCATCCCCACAAGACCCGCCTGCTGCACGCCTTCACGTACCAGCGCTGCAAGATCGTTCAAATGCATATTGCATGTGTTGCCATCGTACCAAACACTCGCAATACCCACTTCGGCTTTGTTCATGTCATCGGGAGTCAAACCCGTGCCGTAAAGCATCGCTTGCGACGCCCCTTGGGATTTCGGTTGGGTGATACGCGACGAATAAGGATTGAGCGGCTTGGCCATTTGAGGAGATAATCAGAGGCAGGCGAGATCTGGCAAGATGTGGACCGGCTTAAGGTCGAACACAGGCATAATAACCTGCCAAAGAGGAAAATCCGCACACCCGCGACGGAGTCCTGCATACGCGGTTTTTCACGGTACTGTTCTCACACCAAATCACTGTATCTCCCTCACAACGGCCTACAAAGGTTTCACCATTGCATGGATCCACGGGAGGTCCAGGAGGCCCATCCGTAGGCGTGTTGGCGCCCACGAAATCTGCAAAAGCATCCACGCGCGTATCGACACCATACTCCACGCAGGTCTCATCGCCATAGGATGTCACGCCCGCTACAAACGCGGCGCCGGTCGCATCGATGTACAATGCGGGTCCCCCTGAATCGCCGTTGCATGTATTGCGTCCTGCGACTTCAACGCCAAAGGTTTTGGCATCGACAAAACTGACGGGCATATCCACCGAACGCTTGTAGCCTGCGCCACGCTGGGTTCGACCGTTGCTGACACCATAACCCACAAATGTCAAACTGCGCCCCACCCACGAGGTATCCATGCTCTGCACAACGCCCAACGGTGCCACGCTGGGTTTCGTGGCAAGAATCAAAATGCCGATATCATTCGTAATGGTACGATCATTGTAATTGGGATGAGCCTTCAGAGATGCCACGTTGTGTCTCTCAACGACCCCCGCCGAAAAAATACTGGCCCCAATCACAAACTGTAAACTCGATGCAGAGACATCAGTAACACAGTGTGCCGCAGTGACCACGAGTTTTTCACCCACAAGTGTCCCGGTGCAATGGGCATAGCCTTCGTTGGTAATCGCACCTACGGCAGGAAAAGCATCTGTTAGAATACCTCCTATTATCTTATCGGACGATTCTCTATAACTTTCATTGTCAATACTCACATTAGAGTATTGTGCATCGCATCCCTGCATACCCATCCCAAAACCGAGTATAAGACCAAAAACATGCTTTTCTGATAATGTCATGGCGTCCTCGATGTCGTTAAAAATCAATAAAAGTTATAAAGAATCTATTAAGAACCTCACTTGCTAAGTCACCGATAAAAGTATCTGGATGAAACCCCACGATCACAAGTTTCATGCTTAAAGATCATTAATTTTATTTGAATACCGCGTAAATTTTGCTTGTTCCCGCATAGCAATCGTGAAATGACGCAGTGTGTAATGAATGAAAAAATTCGGCCTTTTGTTGTTGTTATGGTCTTATTTTTTGCATTGCCCCATCAGGCACGCGCCGAAAATACCAATCGCGCCACGTCAGGGGCTTGGGTCGCCATTGGTGGCGGATCAAGCCCTGCCAATAACGAAATTTCTATGGAAGATGATCTGTTGCTCTTTCGACAGGTATTCGATCCGCAACGCGGTACCATGTTGTATTCAGGCGGTCCTCATACACGCACGGTACGCGTGCTTGGCACCCGGCGCCCAGATCCTGTACGCAGCACGCTCGCCTGGTTGATGTCCGACAACGGTGCTAACTTCGGATCTTTTCGCGCAACACGGTTGCGCGGTATTCACGCTGCAAGCGTCAGCAATGTTCTCAAAGCCCTAACCCATGCAAACCAAACAAGCACAGGCGGCCCCACCACCGTGTTTGTCGCGACCCATGGCGATCGCGGTGCAAGCCCATGGGACACAGGCATCGCTCTATGGGGCAATGATATCCTCACCGTTGCTGATCTCGCTCAATTTCTAAGCAATCAACACCAAGCGCCACCCCAACAGTGGATTGTCAATTCCTGCTATGCCGGTGGATTTGCCGAATTGATGTTTGATGACGTAGGCCAAGAGAGAACACCCTCACAAGGTCCGCGATGCGGCGTCTATGCCACCACGTGGGACCGAGAATCCACCGGTTGCGATCCCAATCCAGACCGCAATGCACACCATACCTACGGGCGCTATTTGCTTGAAGCATTGCGCGGCCATGATGTGGATGGACATGTTCGCACATCAGACATAGATCTCGATGGCAATGGCCAAATAGGACTCGCTGAGGCCCACGCCTATGTTCGACTCACGCTCCCCACCCGCGATGTTCCCACAAGCAGCAGCGATCGTTTTTTGCGCATTCATGCATCACACGAGGACGATGATACGTTGAGCGTTGGAGAACTCGAAGAAAACTGGCTGATCCAACACATGGTGCGACGTCTCAATCTCGATAGAGTCCACGCCTATCATCAAGCCAAAGAGCAATTGGCGATGTTAAAAAAACAAATCGTTCAGAACGAGAACAAATATGAGCAGCTCGCCGAAGAAGAAAAGGCATTGGCTTCTCACGCGGCTTCGGTGATCCTCAATCGTTGGCCCATGCTTGAAAATCCATGGGATCCCGATTTTGAAAATACCCTGCGCAACCACCGACTCTTGATTGCACAGACCATCAGCCGAGAAGACAGCGTTCGATCGGGCGTTACGCTACGTCATGAAATGTCGAAGGTCGAAGAAAATATCCACGCATTGCACGTACGTGCAGCACCCTATGAACGTTTGACCCAAGCCCTGGAATCCATACGCTTGGCTGGGAATTTGCAAACATCAAACCCTTCTGCATGGCGCTCATACCAAGAGATCCTGGCATGCGAACGCATGGTTCCAGGTGGGCTCCTCGAACAAGCTCAGGTTCTTACTGCCGTCCGGTGATGACTGTTCACATCGCGCGCAACTTCAGCCCACAAAATAGACAGAACACCGCTCACAATTTCACTTGAAGCCGTATTGAGCATCACACGCCAGATCTTCGCGGGATCATCATGGGACCCAAGCTTGGCCAATTCATGCACACGCTCTGATAAACACGCTGCCAACGCTTTGGCCGCATCACCAGGATACAACGCCAACGCTTGCTCGTAGGCTTCATGTTCACCTTTAGAATAATGCGGAGTCATCTTGCCCAATGTCCGATGTTTCGGTGGCGCAACAGGTTTTTCAACTTTATCCAATGCTTCCACATACATTTCGCACTCTGATTTCAACGTAAGCAGCGCATCGTCAGTTGCATGGGGTAAAATCGCTGCATCCAATGCAGCAAGCAAACCCACAACACGTGCACTAAAGGGTGCTTCACCAATACGCGTATTGATCATCTCGATGACTTTTGTATTCCGATCTGGGGAAGTCATGACACCCGCCAGAAGATGAATCGTCGGCCCTGATTGCGGTGTGATCAAATCGGCAATCACAGCCTGAATTGAGAGCACTGCTGGCACATGCGGCTTCGGCAACGTTGGTGGGGGTACTCCTCTCGTTGCAGTGAGCGACGTTGTCGGCGCGGCAGGACGCTGAGGAACTGGCTTTGTTTGATTCGTAACAGTACGAGGCATCGGGAGTGGCATCTGAGGAGGAGGCGGAGGGATCGCCGAGGATAAAGAACCCGAATGCGCTGTTACAATCGTTGACGCCCGCTGATGTACTGAAGTCACTGTGTCGTTTGCTGCCATGATGGATCGGTTATCGGCAGCAGAGTGGGATATGCACACACTTTTTTTTAGGGTCGCGATCGTCAAATATTTCTTTTATAAGTGTATGGATCCCCGCTTTCGCGAGGATGACGATAAATAGGTTTCCCCGCCTATGCGAGGATGACGATAATGAGGAGATCCCCCATGCGACGCACCTCTGCCATGCTTGCCGTTGTTCTGATCGGCATAACAACACTTCATCACTCAGCTCTTGCAGCGCCGGCCAGCAGCACCCAAGGCATGGTTGCAAGTGCCCATCCTGCGGCAACCCGTGCTGGCATTGAAATGCTCAATGTGGGTGGGAATGCCTCGGATGCCGCCAGTGCCGTGGCGTTTGCCCTTGCAGTCGTTGAACCCTATTCGTCGGGCATCGGTGGCGGTGGATTTGCGCTTGTACGCCACAAAGGCGCCATCGCATATCTCGATTTTCGTGAACGCGCGCCTTCGAAGGCCTCACAAGATATGTTCATCGGCAAAAACGGTCCCGATTTTCTGCGCGCACGCGATGGCGTCCTCGGCGTTGCTGTGCCGGGAGCCGTGGCCGGTTATTTAGAACTCCAACACCGATACGGGAAATTGTCCCGTGCTCAGATGTTGGCACCTGCCATTGCCCTTGCTGAAAACGGATTCGTGGTGGACTTGCGCTATCAGAAATACACCAAAATGCGCCTAGAAGCCCTTGCGGCCGATCCCGTGGCCCGCAGCATCTTTCTTATAAAAAACGCCAAGGGATCATTTGAAGTCCCAGGTGTTGGCCATCGCATTGTTCAAAAAGATCTTGCACGTACGTTGAGAAGCATCGCAACACATGGCCGCGCTGGCTTTTACGAAGGCGACGTTGCAAAAAACATGTTGGGCGACATCAAACAACGCGGCGGCATGATCACCCAAGACGATCTCAACAACTTCAAAGTGGTCGATCGCGAACCCCTCATGGGAAGTTATCGCGGTCATGCCATCGTCACGGCACCACCACCCTCATCGGGCGGCGAGATCTTGCTCACCATTCTTAATATCATGGAAACATTGCCCGAGAATGTGCCCTATCGCGATCCTGCACGTATTCATCTTTATATAGAAGCATCCAAACGCGCTTTTGCAGACAGACATCTTTTGGGCGATCCACAATATCTTCCATGGTTGAGCCAACAGATCCCACATCTCATTTCCAAGGACCGCGCCAAAGTGGTTGCAGAGATCATCACGAACCATGCGTCTGATGCGCTTTCCATTCCCCCCGCACAAGGTGCACAAAAAGCGCATCCAGATCTGGTGATCCCCAATTACGGTCCTAAGAAAGAAAAAGAACGCACCGAAACAACCCATCTTAGCGTGATAGACAAAGATGGCAATGCCGTTTCCATGACCACAACACTTAACTATGCATGGGGTGCAGGTTTTGTGGCAGGAAATACAGGCATTGTGATGAACGACGAAATGGACGACTTCGCCGTAGCCCCTGGTGTTCCTAACTCTTATGGTATTGTTGGATCCCTTGCCAATGCAGTTGCACCAGGCAAAACACCCCTATCATCCATGGCGCCCACTTTGGTATTTCAAGGCAAAGACACCACGACTCCCCTGCTTTTAGTCATCGGTGCACCGGGTGGATCAACCATTCCGACCTCTGTGGCCCAAGGCATTATTAACTTTTTTGATCACAAGATGGATATCGAGCGCGCCATTGGTTCAGGCCGATTGCATCACCAACACTTGCCCGATCAAATTCGTGTGGAACCTTTTGCGTTGGATCCTGCCACTGCCGATGCATTGCAAGCACGTGGCCATTCGTTTGATCGATGGGCAGACATTTGGGGCAATGCCGCTGCCATTGCCATCGATCCTGTGACGGGTATTCGAACAGGCGCTGCAGATCCACGAGGGGTGGGAACGGCGATGGGGAATTAGAATTAGCGCAAAATAATTTGAGCCCCATACGAGCACCGTTACACTAGCTATAAGGTGCCGGATGAGGTGCCGGGGATGAGGTGCCGGGTATTCACCGTCACGGTTCTGGCACGTTTCCTGCACGAATAAAATCCATGCCTAGACGCAAGAGAGTGGACGAGCCTGGATGTTGGCATCACGTGATGCATCGTGGTGCGCGACGTGAAGCGATTTTTTTTACGCACCAACACAGAATGAATTTTATGGCACGCATGGTCTTAAGCATGCGAAAGTATGGATGTGATCTTCACGCATTTGCATTGATGGACAATCACTATCATCTTCTCGTTCAATCGATGGAAGGCAAGCTGTCCCAGGCCATGCACCTGCTCAACGCAGGCTATGCCCGTGACCTATCGGCAGAGAAAGGATGGGATGGACCCGTTTTCCGAAGTCGATTTCACAACGTAGTTATTCAAAATGATACACAATTGGTTCATGTTGCAACATACATTCATCTCAATCCCGTTGAAGCTGGAATCAATTCGCATCCGTTACTAGGACCTTACACAAGCTATCCCGCCTACATGGGCACGATCGCGCGTCCAGCATGGCTACATACGCATGTGGTGCTGGATCTTGCAGGTGGTCACTCAGAACTTCGTTCATATACAGAACAACATTTGCCCCCGGAAAATCGCGATCGCGATTGGACGAGCCCTGAATCTGCAATCCAATGCCTCATCGAAAGTCCTGGGAATTCTACAACGGCGCAAACATACGAAATCGATGCAATCATGCGGGCGGTAGAAACTGTTACAGATATTAACCCTGCATCATTTATGTCGTCAAACCTCACCCGCCAAGAACGCAGAGCCCGCCGACTGGCCATTGCGAGCATCGCATTGTGGACAAACATGCCTCGTGCAGAAATAGCACGTCAGTTTGGATTGTCACCACCGGCGGTTTTTAAAGCCATGCAAATTACACGACAACGATTTGAGATAAAAGATATCGAAATTGAATTGCGATCACACCGAGCAAAAAGTATGCCAAAAAAGTAACGGTGAATACCCGGCACCTATTCGGCACCTATTCCTATTCCACGACAACGATTTGAGATAAAA
>SYDY01000013.1 GCA_005801425.1 Bdellovibrionales bacterium
TCTGGCGATGGCAAAGACATTGATTTCCGAAGCGATTATTTCAAACTCGGCGTGGCCATCTATCGGTGCTTAACGGGTAAAAAACCATTCACGGCAAAAAATCACGAAGATTACCTTGAGACCATTATTTCCTACGAACCTCCTCCCCCATCGATGCTTCGCGATGAATTGGATCCACGCTGGGATGATCTCATCGAAGGGCTCTTGGACAAAAGTCCTAAGCATCGTTTGTGCGATCCACTGGAAATTTCAAAACGTTTAAAAGCCATGACCCAAAACGCGATCAATATTAAAAACGCCGATGATTGGTTTCATGGCGGTGACGAAGATCAAGGCAGTTGTGCGTGGGTTGAATCATCCAAGTCATCTTCTGTGTTAAAGCCTTCGGAACAACCCATGAGCATTGAAAAAACAACTTCATCAGAAAACCGCTGGCATGCCATTGGAACACGTACAAAGTGGTCTTTGGGTCTTGCCATGGGAAGTTTACTCTTGTTGCTGATAGGTCTTTTGATGGGTAAAAACGATCCTGAACCCACCACACCGCCACCCAGTGCATCCCTTGGTTCTCCTGAACTCGCACCCAAACCCGTATCCCCCGATGATTTACTGCGCGACCGTGAAAAAGCCCGTATCCTGGCTGTTCGGGAACAAGAAAAAAGTTTAGAGAAACCAACACACGTTTTGGAAACCAAAGTTTTTGACAGAACAACACGATCACCAAGGCGTCAAAAGCAACAACACGTGCTGGTGCCAACTCCGGTCACTGTGCTCAGCGCCATTCCGTCCATTGGCGAATCATTGAGCGAGCCTGGCAGCATTGTTAAATTTGACGTACCAGAAAAAAAGAGCACAGCAACAGCACCAACTTCCCTTGGATTGCCCACAGGAACGCGTCTTGTGGCACGCCTTGAGCATGGCGTTCATTTAACACCAGGCGAAAGCGTTCCGTGTATCGCTGTGGTAACGCTTCCCGATTGGGCATCGGCCCATGTTGCAGGCAAACAAATTAAAATTGTGGGAACGGCCCGCATGAACAATGACGTTCATTCAGGACGCGCCGATGTATCGTTTCAATCCGTGGTGTTCGACACCGACAAAGAGATCCCGTTGCGTGCCGTGGCCATGACACCCGATGGTTCTATGGGCATTCCAGGCGACATGCAGCGCCATGATGGAAAGCTGAAATCCAACGCGGTTGAAGGTGTTTTGGATGTTGTGAGTGGCATTGCAAGCACTGCCATCGGTGCACGTTCTGGTCAGCGTTTTGCCGACGATGCACGCCGCGAAGTACGCCGTGACCGGCAAGAACATGTTGAACTCACGCTTTCCACATCGCGCGCGTTTGAAATCCAATTGACGAGGGCATTATGAAACACACAAGCATCGTATTGTTTGCACTGTTTTTGGCACCGTCGTTAATCCATGCGTCATCCGGTGAATTTGTTGTCTCCATGCAGCCTGAGTGGCTTATGGAAATAACACAAAGCACCGTGGATCATAGCATTGGTACATCGCTGGCAGGCAACTACACACTCACCGATCATATTTTTGTTGGAAGCACACTGCGATTCATGGACTACGGCGGACGGCAACCCGATTCATCGCATGGCGAGAAATTGCGCCGATTTGATGCAGTACCATGCATCGGTCTTGTATTTGGCAACGATTGGAAGTTTCGTACCGCATTGGGTGTTGGATTGCGCATGGAACACGCCCGCGAACGCTGGCAATTCCCCATTGATGGCATTGCGCCCATTGATGAAAATAACAGTTTACGCGCACGCGGCGTTGCAGAGTTGCAAATGTCGTTGAGCTACCGTGTTCCTCGCGACGTCGGCGGAAGCCTTGAAATAGGCCTGCAAGCCAACGGACGGCACGGACTTGGGATCAATACTTTTTCACCAGAAATCGGCGCAGCACTTGTAGTTGCGTGGTGGTGGTTGGGGTGATGTGGATCGTCTCACCTAAAGAACCACAAAAAATCTACTTGAACCCAACATCGTCTATCCATATAGAGCTCTGGTATACATGTATTCATCCTCGGGAGGGATTGTATGTGGAAATCGAGATCAGTTCTGGTCGCGGCAATTCTTCCCTTCATATTTTGCGCATGCGATGGCAGCGGGCGGCCTGCTGATTTTAAGCAGGGTGGTTTTCTCGAAGGGGCCGTCATCAAAGGCCCCGTTGGGCATGCAACAGTTCAGCTTAAAACCATCGACGGGAAAACCCTACTAAGCACAACCGAAACCGATGAAACCGGTGCATTCAAATTACCACTGGCAAGCGCAAGTGGTGATTTTCGTGTTTGCGCTTCCAACGGTTCATTTACGGATGAAGCAAGCCATGTGCGTGTTTCGTTGCGCGACGAAACGTTGTGTTCCGTTGTCACCGATATTCGCCCAGGCCAGTCACGACGCGGGTTTCCCATCACACCTTTCACCGATTGGACCATTGCGCGCATGGACGCGCGCGTGCGACTACAAAACGAGTCATTTCGCCAAGCCTACGATGCCGCACGTCGCGATGTGGGCGAACTTTTGGGTTGTGCACGCTATGGCACTGATATTCTTGATGCCATTCCCAAAATTGATCTTGTACACGACACCCCTGCCCCATCCGAGGCATTGCGCCCTGATATTGTCGCAGGGATTTTACTCCATGGTTTGAGTCATCAAGCACTGGCCATTGCACAGGGGTCCCATCTCACACCAGGTGCTGACATTCACAGTTTGGCACTTGCCCAAGCCATTTCACGCGATATCCGCGCCGATGGTCTTGCAGACGGAAAAGCTGGCAACGAACCCATTGTACTGGGTAATGTTGCGCTTTCGTCAAACACGTTACGAGGTGCGGATGTTGGACTTGCCCAAGGCATTCGTTCTTTCATTCGTGAAGCAGGCGCACAACTCGCCATCGCTGAAAGTGATTTGGCATCACTTACCACATGTCTTGCCGCATCCCATGGCGCATTGTTTGGTGGAAGTGCTGGAACTTCATTGGATACCGAAGGACCACGCATCACACTCGCTGTTCCAAATACAGAACACGGAATTTCGGGGGCATTCACACTCACTGTTCATGCCGAAGATGTTGCCGGTGTTGCGCAAATCAAAGGGGATGGCCTCGGCAATGTACTTCGTGGCTTATCCTACGAACCTTCCGACATGCCTCAAGTGGCGACGTGGACCGTACCCATCGACACCCATACCATGGCTGACGCAGTTTATGATCTCGTAATTTCTGCCAAAGATCGCCTCGGCAATACATCACAAATACACAAATCGATTATAGTGAACAATCAAGCGCCGCGCATCACAACCATCGATCCTGCTGTGCAATCGTTTGTATCTGGCCCCATTCGCATCGCAGCAGAAGCACAAGATCAACATGGCATTTCCCATTTCACCATTGAGAAACCCGAAGGCCTTGTGGACATCAATCCATTGCCCAACCTGGTGGACGCCGCGTGGGAAACCACCGATGCCCCCGAAGGTCCTTTCGTCATCACGTTGAAAGCCGAAGACACCCAAGGCCAAATCAGCATTTACGAATTGCCCATAGAAATTGATAATCTGAAACCAAGCACATGGTCAGGCCAAGCATTGCTTGAAACGCCCATTACCCACGGCCTGATCCAAGCTTGGAGCTTGGATGGAACAAGTCGCAAAAATATCATCGGCGCAAGCACTTCGGAAAATGGGTCGTTTACGATTCAAGTGTCCGATCTCTATTCCGGCCCCACACTACTCAGCATTTCAGGTGCAACCGCAGGGTTCAAAAGTGCTGCAACAGGGCGTGATGTCATGTTTCGGCCAGCCGATGAATTAAGCCTCTTGATACCGCATGACCCCACCCGCAACGGAACTGAAATAGATCATTTGTCGATCAATGCATGGACCACACTTGCAACCGAACTTGCACTTTCATTGCGCCGCAATGGTTTGGATTGGCCCACCGCCATCACGCGCGCGCACGATCTCATGGGATCTCATTTGCGTCGAGGCGATGGGCAAAACACCACGGATATTCCTATTGATATTCGATTTACGTCAGGCATCAATCTTCTCACACCAGATCCCATCGGCACCGAAGATGAAGTGGTGATGACATTTTCCCACGTAGGCCTTTCACGTCTTGCGGCCGAAGCATCACTAATTGCTGGGCGCGGCAATGCTGGAAAGAATACCATGCATCTATTGGAGGCACTTCGGGTGGATTTGGAAGACAATCGTTTCGACGGTCTTGATCATCTCGCGCACGCCATCGACA
>SYDY01000014.1 GCA_005801425.1 Bdellovibrionales bacterium
CGATGGTTGCACGGTCAATTGTCGACTTCCGGTGGTGTTTTCAACTGGGTTATACTTTGCATGTGCCATGCTGGAAACGGGCGATGTCAAATGCTGGGGTGAGTTTGATTTGGGACAGACGGGATATGCTTCTGTTGAGGCAGATGTGTTGAAACCGGCTGATGTGGGTGCAGTGCTGTCTTCGGCCATCGGCGTGAGTGCAGGCCAGGACCATGCATGTGCCGTGCTGGAAAATGGTACAGTCAAATGTTGGGGAAATGGGGGAGATGGTGCACTTGGTCAAGGTGCAGATGTAGGGGATCACTTCACGCCTGTTACAGTGGATTTGGGCGCGGGTGTGGCCATCTCGGTGACAGCAGGCATCGATAAAACATGTGCGGTATTGAACGATAGCACCGTGACATGTTGGGGACTAGGTATTGGAGGAACACCAACGGCTGTAAACGGCATCAGCACGGCACTTGATGTGCAAGTCGGGGCCGTGCACGATTGTGCCTTGCTGAACGATGGTACGCTGCGGTGTTGGGGTAGCAATGAGTTTGGCGGGTTGGGCACAGGCGGTGGTGACCAAGCAGCACCGGGGAACCATTTGATTTTTGAAGATCATGTCGTCGGCTTAAGTGTCAACGATACACTCAACTGTGCTGTCTTGGCCAATGGTGCTGTGAAATGCTGGGGTGGCAATAACAGTGGTGAGCTAGGACAGAATAACACAAGCAGTTATACGTCACCTGTGACGGTCAATCTTGGCGCAGGTCTTGCTGGGACTTCGGTGTCAACGCTCATCGGTGGAGTATGCGCGGTGCTCACCGATGGCAATTTTAAATGCTGGGGCTACAGCGATTCATATCTATTTTCATCAGATAACAGCACTATCGGCGATGGTATTGGTCCTAGCGTCGCTGCGGCCAGTGAAATCAGCATGGACCTACCCGTAATCTCTATTGAAATGCACCAAGCGGCTGCTTGCGCAATTCTCAACAACGGCGACATCCAGTGCTGGGGATACAATGACCATGGCGGGCTGGGTATTGGCAGTGTATCGGGAACACCGATAACCGTCGATGCAGCATCAAATGTTGTATTTTGACGCATTCTATGTATCTCGACATACGAGAGCCCAATGTTGAGTATTAGATTTCATTGACGCATCTGGCGTTACAAGAATTTTTTTAGTGAGCTATAGGGGGCCCTCCCTTTTAGGAGGATCCGCCCATGGCCGCCAAGCACGTGATGGATACAACTGCTGCCTTCTCACCGGTTTCCCGAACACCCGAATTTCATTTTGAGCCTCGTCGAGCAGGGAAGCCTGGCTTTGTGATTATGTTGGGTGGTGATACCTATCAGATGCAATCGGCAAGCTTGACCGATCTCGCGCATGCATGTGATTTGCCTGAGAAGCCGTTTGGTTTTGGAGTGGCCACACGTGGCTGGTATCCCGAGCAATCATTCCCCCAACAACTCATTCGTCCGATGGAAGTCATTTCCCATTTGGGTTTTCAGCTCACAAGTTTCCGATGGGATACGGTGGCGAAAGAGAAAACATGGTGTGTTTTTTGGCAGGCCAAGGGTGTTCATGAGGGGGCTTCGAGAGCATTTGATGCCTCCAAGTGCGGTGGTGCTTGGCGGTCCAAATCGAATCAATCGGGCAATTGGTATTGCATCGATGGTCTACCTTTATCGAAAGTATTTGTTCCGTGGGTGTATCACGATGCCATGAGGCTCATACCTTCACAGTCTCTTTTTGTCCCCGTCGGTCGATTGTCCTATGAATGTGCGATAGCAGGTGTGCCTGATGCTGTATGCTATGGGGTGACTTGGATTACGTGCTGTATGAGTGCGCCCAATAAATTGATCACCCGAACCCGTATCTCTGGATGGACGCTTGAGCAGCCGCAGGTGTCTTGGCCTCCCGTGTTGCCTTATCAATTGCAGTGCTCAGGTGTAGAGCCTGGTGAAGGGTATGTTTGGTTTGATGATAAAAAACATACGCTTTTGCATGCATCCAATACGCTCCCTGACTGGGATGCGCCTGAAGTAGAAGGGAGGCGTTACGATGTGACGTTTCGCAAATCTGAGGGTGGTGGTGTGAACTTTGTGCTGCCTTTCGCGCCCAACAGTTGACGCATCTTCATATTTTTCAGTAAAATCAATAAGATAAGAGTGCCGTGTATTGCATGCCTCCGTAGCTCAGTTGGATAGAGCTGGGGATTCCTAATCCCTGTAAGCCACAGGTTCGATTCCTGTCGGGGGCACCACGCTAGTTTCGTACAGAGGGGGGGCCCAGCCATGAACAAGTCCGATCTCATCGAGCGACTCGTCGAGATCCATGAGATGCCACGCAAAAAAGCCGAAGAAGCGGTTGATTTGCTCTTCGACTTGATTTCCAAGGCGCTTGTGAAAGGCGACCGCGTTGAGATCCGCGGCTTTGGAAGTTTTGTATGCAAACACTATCGATCACGTTCAGGGCGCAATCCTCGAACGGGCGCATCGATTCATGTTCCTGCCAAGCGTTTGCCATTTTTCAAAGTGGGCAAAGAACTGCGCGAGCGGGTTGATCACATTTCCCCATAATTATCAGTCTGTAGGTCTCTGTTTTTGTGATCCCATCATCGCACCGGTACAATGTACCCATGCATCTATTGCGGCAATTTTTTTGTGCGGCATTGTTCATTGTTGCTGCATGCAAAACCAGTTCCGACTCCCTACCCTGCGGTGATGGCACAATCATCACAGGTGAAGAATGCGACGACGGCAATTCATCGGCCGGGGATGGGTGCAGCAGCATTTGTGCTGTTGAAAACGGATATCTGTGCGATGGGAGACCCAGTGTTTGCACGTCCATCTGCGGTGATGGGGTGATCATCGCCGATGAAGTATGCGACGACGGCAATTTATCGGCCGAGGATGGATGTAGCAGCGTTTGTACTGTTGAAACCGGATTTCTGTGCGATGGAACCCCAAGTCTTTGCGAACCGATCTGCGCTGATGGCATGGTTGTTGCTGGTGAACCATGCGACGATGGCCATGAATTGTCTGGTGATGGATGCAGTAGCGTTTGTACTGTTGAAACCGGATTTACGTGCGATGAAAGCCCCAGTGTTTGCGAACCGATTTGCGGTGATGGCACTATCCTCACCGGTGAAGCATGCGACGATGGCAATACAACGGCTGGCGATGGGTGCAGCAGTGTTTGTACTGTTGAAGCCGGGTTTGTTTGCACAATCAATCTTGGGTTGAGTTCTTGTCATTGCGATCAAGGCTACTACCGCACCCGAAATGCTTGTGCCCAAGAAAGGGCTTGCGCATCCGATTTGCCCTGCGATGCTCCTGGACTGTGTGTCGATGGAATGTGTCGTTCGGCACCTACGGGTTGTGAGGGTGTTTCTGCGAAACTTGCCACCGATGGTGCACCCTGCCCTGGTGCGTTGTCGATGCTGTTGTGGCTTGATGCCAGCGAAACCTCTTTAGTGCGGCATGAGAACAATCAAGCGAATGTCGCTGATACGGTCACCGAATGGCACGACCGCAGTGGCAATGGGAAGACAGCCATTGCCTTTAAAAACTCAACAACCGATCGATCGCCCGCTTTGCAAAAAAACGGGCAAGGGCAACCCTATCTATACTTTGATGGCACATCTTTTATGGAGGTGAGGGGCGTTGACGTGACGGCGGCAACGCATACGTCCATCACCTCCATCATGGTGGTGCAACCACTTTCGAGTAGCAGCACAGTTCGCGTCGAAGGTGAGGAACAGCGTAATCATGCATGGGTTCAGCAGGCCAATTTTTTCAAAAAACGCCAGCACTTTTTACCCGACAAAGTTCTCACAGGTACATTGGGGGTACATAGCATGACGGATCAAGTGGCCACCTCGGCTGGTGTGAGCACTGAAACGCGTGATGAGTGGTTGGCTGGCGTCCGATATCTCCAAGATGCGTCACGGCTACTCGAGAGCACATCACAGACAGGCATTGGGCTTGGTGCTCTTCTTTATACAGAGGATGGCAATGGGGGGGCTTATTATTCTAAAATGTACATTTCAGAAATCATGCTCTTTGCACGTAAACTTTCGGATGCTGATCGGCGTGCCATTGAGCAACATCTCATTAAGAAGTGGAAACTCAAGTCACAAGCAACAACGTTTACGGATCTGCAACCACTCGTGTATGTCGAGGAGGGCGTGGATAGCTCGATCAGTCATACAGGGCATCGCGTTCCTCGCGTGGTGGATTGGGATGGCGACGGGCTTCTTGATCTGTTGGTTGCCAACAACAGATCGGTCCATTTTTACAAGAATATCGGTTCTCGTCAGGTGCCCCGATTCTCCCCGGCCACACGTATTCAATCGGCAGACAATGATATTACAACAATGGAGAGTTTATCTGGCATTGCTGTGGTGAACATGGGTGGGAATGCGCGACCCGATTTGGTGGTTTCCGCGCGGGCAACAGACGGCGGTCCAAGCCAATTGTTTGTGTATCTCGATACTGCCACCCAAGGTGCACCCGCTTTGGAGTCACCTGCGGTGATACGAAAACGTAACTGCACAGGAGATGATGCAACGTGTGCCTTCAATCTCATATCTCCCAGGTTTGATTTGGCCGATGTGAATGGCGATTCTCATGTTGATTTGGTGGTTGGCGGTTTTAGTGCTGACGTGAACCTATTTCTTGGCGATTCAACATCCAGCTTTAATGATGCGGCACCCGTTACGTTGGAAGCGGGTTGTTCCTACAACTGCTACCCACGACTGTTTGATTTGAACCATTCTTCAACGGATCCAGCTGGGGCTATGGATTACATTCGGGGTATCAATTGGGGGAATATTACCGCTGTTGCAAACCCGTTATTTACAGGCCAATTGTCCAATAGCGTTGATCTGATGATTACCAATGTCAACGACCAAACCAATTTTGGTGGACAAACGCAGGGAGAATACATCAGAGCACTCACCGATGGTGCTATCCCCGATTTTGCAGATCTTAACGGTGATGGCACTTTTGATTTGATTTTTGGTGGCCATCCTGGTGGAGGTAGTACAACCATTATGGTGGCCTATGGTGTTTCAAAGTTAGGTTGCACAACCGATGCCTGCCATGTCGGTGGCACAAACCGTGGTGTCTGTGTGGATGCTGGTTCCAGCGCATCGCCCGCAATCATGTGCTACTGCGACACGGGGTATGAAACAAGCATCTCTGGGGGTTGTGAAACTGCGCAGTGAGTACGTTTACGGTTTCTGCCATACCACCTGAACCGCGAAAGTTCCGATGCGTTTTTGACTTTCGGGATCATGCCAACGATGTGCATGAAAAAGTAGCGGTGTGGCAGCAGGCGTATGATAGCTTTTCCCGGCGGAAAGATCGGGATTGTCGCTGGGGATAATCCAGAGGCGTACGCGATGGGGGCAATCGCGACTGGCATCCCCTGCGTTCACATCCAGATACGTATAACTGCAACTTACATGCTGGGCGCGAAGCCACAGCGCATGGGAGGCACCTTCATTATCGGTAACCCCCACACGCAATCGCGTGAATGTTTCGCTGTTCTCATCGTTGTACGAAACACGCGCAATCGGTCCTCGTTGAATATTGCCTGGTAAAAAGTATACCGACGAATTGGTGGACGTGTAGGCTTCGCTTAAAAACTGTCCGTCGCTTTGTGTGGAAACAGCATCGTAAAACGTCATGTCGATCGACACACTGATCGATGCAAAAGAAGTGGGTTCGGTCCCTATGCCAACATGGACTTGCAACGGTTGTGTGGACACGTAGCGCCCCAAGGGCCACTGCGAAATTTCTTCGTAGGGAACCCAAAATTCAAAGCGTTGTTGCAGATCAGGCGATGCGCCCCACATGATGCTGCTTGTGGGATCAAAGCTGCGTTCCTCGCCATAGGACGTGATTATTTTTTTCACACGTATGGGCAAATGGTGTTCTGTGGCTTCACCCCCATGTGCTGGCTCAAATCGAACGGGTATTGTGGCAGATCCTTCTTCAGGCCAAATCAAAGACAACGGTTCAGCAACGCCCTGCCAGATTGATGAAGAACGTGCATTTTTTAAACATGATTGATCTTTTTCACAAGGTGCTTCCAGCAGGATCCGATTGGGCGTTCGGAAACCCAAACCCAATGTCATGGGTGGCATGATACTTGTAGGAGGATCTTCGATGGTGAGCGTGTGCAGAAGTTCTGCACTGTCGATCTGCATCGCAGGATAGGGCGTTGGTGTGCGAAACAAGCGCATGCGACGGGGCTTTTTGCGACTGTCCAGATTGATGCTGTAACGTCGTACATCGGTGTTTGCAAACGAAGGAACATCGATCAATGCACGTTCGATGGTGTTGTCCGCGTATTGGATTTCTAAAAAATAGCGCGCGTCGTTAAATACGGAATGTCCCGTTTGTGTTGGATCTGGCATCGCAAAGACATTGCCCGATGGCGCATAGATGGGGGGATAACTGCGCGATAAGCCTGGTTGATTGGCAATCACCCCGATGATCGTTGTCACCGGAACATCGACCGCCACCGGCTCTAAATAGCTCTCTGGCGCCTTCTCCGTGCGGTATTGATTTTCGTTTGCATTCCAGCGAAGTACCGCTGCTTTGCTTTGCGTGTCCACGCCCAGCGTTGGTTGGGTCATCATCCAATTTTGTATTCGCAATGCGTGGTAGGGTGTGTACTGTGGAAAACACGTTTCACCGTTTGGTTCTTCACCGCCATTCATGGGATCGCGTTTTCCCTCAGAGGTGCCCACGCGATACCATGTTCGCAGGACACGTCTTAATGCATCGTATCCCCACGGCGTCTCAGGTCCATTTACACCATCGTTTGGATATTCCGCATCAATACCCCAATCATGGGCTGTTCCTTCTGTGAAATGATTCAGGGTCATTGAATGACCCACTTCGTGAATGAATCCGTTGCCACACGTTGTGTTCCACAATGAGGACCAACCGGTCCAACCTGCGGCCCAGGGTGCATCGTCGATATCAGAGCAAAGGCCGTTGGCATTGCAAAACCATCCAGAACCCACGGAAGTCCCAAAACTGTACGGCGATGAATCGCCGCTTTCAAATGTTGTTCGTGTTAATCCTCCTCCGATGTTGGCTTGGGAAATGGCCAAGGTAAAAATATTTTTAATGATCACCCAATGGTGGGGATCCACATTGTTGGCTTGAAATTCTGTTTCATTGCGAACAAGCATCGGGGTGCCATTTTTTGTGGGGATTACGACCTCTTGCAAACGAAGAGGTGTTGTATCCACCCAACGAAGTGCTGCCGACGGCAACGTGGGATAAAAATCATAGGCGATTTTTGACGATTCAGACGGTGGGATTTCGAACGTATCGTGATCAAACAACACAATGTGTGAGCGCGTGATGGTGAATTGATGGGGAGGAGCAAGATGGCTCAATGTGTGCTCAAAAATTTTCGTCCCCAAAGGGTCAAGTGCTGCGACCTGCAACACTGTGTCTTCACGCATCCACGTCCAAGGGATCACCACGCTGTAGGCCTGTTGGGTGTAGGGTTCTAACGTGGTTGCTGTGAGTGATTGCTCAAGTATCGGAACATTCGTGTCGGGTTCAGCAAGTGGCAGTACCCCAAGTTGTTCTGTTCCACGCCATGCCGATATCAAAATCTCTGTTCCTGGAGATAAGGCTGAATCAGGTGTAAACAAAATGAGGGTGTCGCGGTCATGTACTGGGCGTGGTGCCAATCGATTTTCGAGATCGCGTGTTACGTGGGTGTGTCCATATGAGAGACTCCCTGTCATCACACCTGCCGACGTTGTCTCCGGCCATTGCAGTGCATTCTGTATTGGCATGGGTGTCGGTATCGGTGGTGGTATATCTGGGGTCGTGTCATCAGAGGTGGGCAAGTTACTCTCGTGCTGTGTTGAACAGCACGACAATGCAGCACAAAATCCCATCAGCCCACAAAACCTGTAGTAAACGGTCATTACAAATTATGCTAGCAGAAGTGGATTATTTCTCCTGAATTTTGAACTTATTTTTAGGATACCAAATTTTTTTGCATTTCAAACAGCGTAACTTTGCCTGTGGCAAGATCCTCGATGGATCCGCCGCACAATTCTGCCAGCACAAAAATGGCGTTTAATATTTGGATCACGCTTGCAGGATCGATGACTGTGATACGGCTCAAAAGTCCGTAGCGATACATCGCGTAACGACCATCGTCTGACAGTGTAAAACCGGGCATATCAAAATTGGCATTGAGGGTGGTGACCATCTGCAAGAGATCGATACGACGCCGCATGGCGGTTTGAATGTCGTCTGGGACGGGTAGTTCAAATGGAAATGTCATCTCAAACAAAAGGATGACCGCATCTTGATCGATTGCGTTTGATTCCGCATGTGCATCAATTTCGTTGACTTCTTTTGCAATTTTTTGGGCCATGTTGGGATCGAGGAGTCGAAGGCTTAAGGTGACCGTGCGTGATCGTCCTTGATGATCTTCAGGCAATGCAACGCTTAGTCGCGATGATGATTGTTCTGTGGTTGGAGGGCGCTCTTGCACAGGAAATCCGTTATTAACAAGATCCAGTCGTAATGTGTCCCACAAGAGTTTGGCTCTCGGATTGTTGTAAGTCATGAGATTGTTCCTTGGTATGGAGATTTAAACGAAAGTTTCGCGAACAAAGTCATTGGGTCCTTGCAGTGCGAGACTGTTAGGTGCATTTTTCCAGCCGATTAATGCTCCGGCTTGAGCGATGATCCTTGATAGTTCGGCAAGGGCCTCGAACTGAGCCTGAACTTCATAGTGCTGCGGCGTCGCGGTTATTTTTCTTACGTCTTTGCATGATGCCGTAATGGTCTTGTAGGCCTTGATCGCCTTGTCACTCATCTCTTGCTTGTGTTGCTTCGCTTTCGCGGACATATTTTTTCGATATTGATGGATGAGGACCCCGGAACATAAAACCAAAGCGAGCGCAGCGGCCCCAAAACTGGCAGCTGTTGCGGCTCCGGCAGCAGCGACGCCTGTGACGGCAAGGAGAGTTGTGACGCCTGACATGCTTGTTGCTATACTTCCTACAATTTTAAGCACAAGTTCGCTGCTTAGATCTTTGTTGGCATGGGTAAGAAGATCGCGCTGTATCGTAAAATAGGTCGACGCACTGAGAAGGAATGCTTCTGCGGTCGTATACATCTCTGGCGAAACTGCCATAAATTCTACTTTTCGATCTTCCAGTTGTTTTTGGAGCGCATTGATTTTTTCTAGATTGGCTGTGGCATGCTTGATCTGCTCGGCAATTTCTTTTTTCTCTTGATATGCTTTCACCGCCTGAAAGGCCATAATTCCGCCAAAAAGAAATCCTGCACCCGCAGTTAGCGTTCCAGCGGTGATGGCAGCAGCAGCGCCAGTGCTGATCAGGGTGGTGGTGCCTGAACCGAGCATCATCATATAGGGCACAACGAAAGGTCTGTCCCTTTGGGCTATTTTGCGTTTGATATCGATCTTGCGAAATTTTGCATCGGCTTTATCTATTTTCGCAGGATCAACGCCCAGGGCTGAAAGCTGTTCTTTGTTGTGGTGAAGCTCAGCCAGAAGTTTTGCGCGGGACTCTTTTTTTGCAATGGGGGCTTGGGGATCTTGTGTCTCTTCGCGAAAAAGCGATGCCAATTTGGACCCCATCGATTTGTGTTGGGGTGCAAGTGATGCTTGTTCTTGATTGAGAAGTTCCATACGCGCGGTAAGCAGGATGGTTCTGTTGATGCTCGCTTCGAATTTTGCAAGTGTGCCTGGCTCAGACGCATCGATTCCAAGATGCGTGAGTTGTTCTGTATTGAGAGTAAGATTTCTTTTAATCTCTGCGATTTTCGCTTGAAGATCTATTTTGTCTTGAGGTGCATGGTTCTCAGGCAGTAAGCGCAGTTGTCTTTGCGTATTATCGAGATCGGCCAAAAATTCGGCGCGTGCTTGGAGTGCTGTGCTTTTCTCGGGATTGCGTTTAGATGTCAGCTCGGCATGCAATTCTTGGAGTTCCGTTGCGAGCGCTTCCCGTTTTTTAATTTCTTCCGATGTAGGTCTCTTTTTTGCGCTTATCTTCGCGATGTCATTCACAAGATCGGCAATCCTTGCATTCCCAGGTTCAAGTGCATCCAGAATCGATGCACTGAAAGACTCTTTGGCATGATGAACTTGATAGGCTTGGTGTCCTACCACAGCCATTCCCAAGCCGCCTAAAGCAACGCCCAAGCCAGCGACGGCATGGTCGAATTGTGAGTACGTGTCAGCATCACTTGCTTGACCAGCCTTTACGCCGGATTGGCCGGATTTCGTGAACACGGTGGTGCTTTCAAGGGCCAGGGGTATCACGCCCCGTGCGCCAACCAAGAATGGTGCGAGGGCGTGGAGCATATGCTCAAGTCCATGATTGTGGTCACTGGATGACTCTTCAGGCGTAGGATACGCAAGCGTTAAAACAGGGGGAGGGGGGAGACGCGTCGTGGGGGCGATTTCGGGTGCAGGGAGCTCGGTTGCAGTGATTTCGAAATGATCGCGCGATTCTGGTCGTTTTCTTCTCGTTTTTTCTGGAATCGATTCGTCAGGTTCTTGAGCCGCACCCGCACGATCCGGCGCATTTCCGCGTCTTACGGATGTTGGGCTCATGCAAGACCTCGCCGCACCCGGGGCAACACGGGGCTTGTGAACGTACCACAATGGCGATCATATCGGTTAATTTTGTGCTCGGAAAAGAATAGATTATCAAAGCCCATCAAACCGATAGGCCACGGAAAAAATCCATTCGACGGTGCCGTAAAAGGCGTCGGTGGCCCCCGCGGTGTAGAGCAAATTGAATGCCCACACACATCCTATGGCCAGATTTTTCGAAAGAAAATAATCAGCGCCCACGCCAAGACG
>SYDY01000015.1 GCA_005801425.1 Bdellovibrionales bacterium
GCGATGGATACTTGCAGAGAAAAAATAGATGTTTGCAGAGAAAATGCAGAGATACTGAGATAAACCGCCCCCTCTCTCCGGCCCTATTTCGGCGGGGTGTTGCATCAATTGCCTGCGGTGTGTGCTGCCATGCACGTGAACGGTGAAGACATCGCCGCTGGGGCGCAATCGTGGACTTGATGTCGCGTATGCATTGCAGGGACAAGGCTTCAAGCTGACCCGTTTCTTCGACCGTTTGCGTCCTGAGGCTGTTCTCCATGCGCCGAGGCATCTTCCATGCGGCTGTCTATGTCGTGGAATTGCTCCAACACCGCACCGAGGGCCATGCTCCACGAGGCGGTCAATGCACGGTGTTGGTCTCCATGGCTTCTTACAGCGCGATGCCGCCATCGTGGCCACGTCTCGCATCCTTCGGCGTTCGGGCGAGCGTGCCAACATGGTTTGGATGGCCTCGTATCATCGGTGATGCGCTTGGTTTGCATCGGCCCCTCTGCGTATGCCCGCATTGTATACCGCAAGACATGCCACGCGTGTGTTCCTTGTGTGCTGTTGATGGACTGCGCATGATTTCGTCCGCTTGAAACCGCCATCGCCTCTACGCTCGCCTCGATCCTGCGGACACCAGTCGACTGGCACTTGCTTGCAGTGGCAACCTTCATGCCAGCGCTGTCTGGTGTGAACCACAGTATCTTCGGCTTCACTTCGAGGCGATGGCGGTTTCGCGCTTCCTTTCATGTCTCTTGCCACTTGGCCCTCGTCTTTCGTGAGAGGGCCAAGGTGGCCTTCACCAAGAAAGGAACTCATCATGCATGCAGTCAATTCATCACCAGCAGAGGAACAAGACACACCACGCATCTATGTGGCATGTCTTGCGGCATACAATGCGGGCAGACTTCATGGGGCTTGGATCGATGCAAACCAAGATCCCGATGATTTGCACGAGGCCATCCAAACCATGTTGGCACGCTCGCCCGAACCCGACGCCGAAGAATGGGCGATCCATGACTACGATTCTTTCGGCGGCATCGCGCTGCAAGAAGGCACCTCCATGGACACCGTGTCAGAATTGGCCGCCGCGCTTGTGGAACATGGCGAATTGTTCGGTGCGGTGTATGAGCAATTCCACGACATCGACCAAGCCAAAACCTGCATGGAAGATTCGTATCTCGGCGCATGGGACAGCCTCGAAGACTGGGCCACAAACTTTCTCGAAGAAACGGGACAACTTGAAGCCTTGCCCCAACATCTCCAATGCTACTTCGACACCCAAGCCTTCGCACGCGATTGCGAATTGGGCGGCGATGTCTTCACCGTTCACGTGAATGGCAGCACGCACGTCTTCTCAAATACTTGATGCAACACCCCGCCGAAAAAGGCCCTCGAAAGGGGGCTTACCCACACCCACACTCGACACACTGAAGGAAATAACCTACTATCGAAAATAGTAGGTCACTCCAAGGATCCAATCAGCATGTTTCACCTCCGCACAGGGAAGATAGGTTTGGCACTTCGTCTTCACGCACTTGAAGCGACCATTATGGACGTGGTGTGGAGCAAACGGCTTTTCGCTTTCTCAGTGAGCGATGTGCTTGTCGTTCTCGAAAAACAACGTGACATTGCCTACACAACCGTCATGACCACGATGTCGCGGCTTCACGACAAGGGATTGCTGACACGCAAGCGTGATGGAAAGCGATACCTTTATTCTCCCAAGCTTACACGAGAACAGTTCCTCGAATCCACAGCACGCACGGTGCTCGATGGGGCAATAGGAAGCCACCAAGCAATTGCCATGCTCGCTGAAAAAGTTTCCGAAGCATCCGCAGATGAACTTGACGATCTGGAAGCATTGATTTGCCAACGTCGCGAGGAGCTTGGCATATGACAGAAGCCATTTTTCCATTGCTTGGTACAGCTTTCGTCATTCTGATCGCTCTCCCCTGCTCTGCGCTGATCGCTAAAGCCGGGCTGATGATTGTCGAACACGAAAAAGTCTCTGGACGCCTTCACAGCCTAGACCTTCGCTATATACTCCTCATTGCTACGAGCATTGTGCCCATCGCCTGGTTTCTTTCGGCGGGCCTTCATCAAATTGAATCCGGAAAATTAACGTTGGCATGTCTCTTCGATCACAATGCTGCCCTATGCTTTGAACCTGGATTTTTTGCACTTACCCTCATCTTCGTTGTGATACATCTTGGTACTGCAACACTTCGACACAATCGAAGACCACGCATCTCCACGAGCACCCATGCTGATGCACTCACGCAACGTGTCGAACGTCTCATCCTTGCAAACGCTTCTCTTCAACCGCTTCATGGTCGGATCCGCATCACAGATGAACATGATTTCGCGCTGGGAACACATGGTCTTCTCAAGCCGGTTGTTATTATTGGGTCATCATTCGCGGATCGTATTTCACATGACATGCTCGCAAGTGCACTTGCTCATGAGAACGAGCACGTACGCTCCCTTGATCCGTTACGTTACTTGCTTCTCAAGCTCGCACTCGCAGTGAACCCACTCGGACGTTTTCTTCTTGGATCCCATGTTTCGCGGTGGCATGCCGCGCAGGAAGCGCATTGCGATCGCGAAGCGGTGATCCGAGGCGCATCGCCACTGTCCCTCGCCGATGCCATCATTCGCGCTGCACGACCAAGCACCCAAGAGGCGGTGGCCCTCGGTGCCAGAGACACCACAGTGCTCAAATTCAGGATCCAAATGCTACTTGCGTTTTCTGAACAAAATCCAACCAGGTGCTGTCGACGCGAAATACCCGCTATCCCCATGATCTTGATCCTTCTGATCTTCACACTCATTCTTCCACACCAAACAAGCACGGCTGCGCTCGACGCCATCCATACCGGCTCAGAACATATACTCACTTACTTCTTGCACTGAGGAAATGATGAACCCATTTTATACCATTCATGTGCCCTTATCTACTATCGCTCATAGTAGAATTGCGTTTGTACTTTTATTATCGGTTCTCACCAGCACGAATACGCACGCTGCCTCCGACACAAAAAAAATAACAACCATTGTAGAAACGCCACCACCGCATCTTCGCGCAGTTGCTGAAGAAGACAGCACAGATGATGATCATGAGCAAACACGCACCATCCCGGATCCAAGTGCGAAGGCCGATGTTCCTCTCGGTGGGATACTCCTGTACGCAGATCTGCATTCGCCTGTGCTCTTGGTTGCGCGAAGCACACGTTCTCGCGCGGAAGCAGCACGGGCCGCCGCTTCGCCGCTTTTGCCTGGAAACCCCACGCTCACTGTCGCCGCAGGCCCACGCTATGGCATTACGGGAACTGGAACCGATGTTGACGTTTCTTTAATGCAGCAAATTCAAATTGCAGGTGAACGCGGCCAGCGTATCAAAGCTTCTGACCAGCTTCGCGATCTTACCAATGCTGAGATCGAACAAATGCGTTGGTTGGTCCACTGTGATGTTCATGCTGCATTTCATCGCGCGCTCATTGAGCAAGCGCGCGCGCAGCTTGCGGAACGCGTTGTGGTTTTTCAAGCGGAGATCCTGCGTGTTGTAGAACGTCAGATCTCTTCAGGTGACGTCGCTCCCCTTGCTCTGCGCTTGACTCGCGCTGAAGTTGCGCAATCGCAACAAATTCTTGTGGCTGCACAGCAAACGTTCTTCGCTTCGCGTATTCGTCTCGCACAACTTTCAGGTTGGCCTATTGCCACGCCGCCTATGCCTGCTGGAAGCGTGGACACGCCCCGTGAACCACCCCATCAAAATGTCCTTCTCACCATTGCACGCGAACATTTGCCTAATTTGCGTTCGGGTGAAGCGCGCATTCGTGAAGCAGAATCGCGCGTCGCTGTTGCCAATCGCGATATCTGGCCACGGCCATCTATCGGCGTGCAATACCGACGCGAAGGCAATCCAACCAGCGAAGGCCCCTACAGCATGGTGATGGGCGTTCTGTCCCTTCCCATTCCTACTTTTCAGGTCAATCAAGGCGAGCGTGCGCGCGCACGTGCCGATGCTACGGTGGCCACGGCCGAACTCGATGCGATCACGCGATTGTTAGAAGGTCAAATTGTCGAGGCGCATAGCGAAGTCACCGCAGCGGCGCAACGCACACGTGTTTATAGCACAGAGATCCTTCCACGTTTTGAAGAAAACCTCACACTCCTTCGTCGATCTTTCGAGCTGGGCGAGATCGACATTCTCGCGCTTTCCACGGGGCGTGAACGTTTCCTACGCATTCAGAACGACGCGCTAGGTGCTCAACTGGACTATTTTGTCGCACTGGCCGGACTCGAACGGGTCGTTGGGATCGACCTTTGGCGAGACGATAACCATGAGGAAAAAACACCATGAATTCAAACTTTGTCATTGCGTTGATCCTCATCACCTTTTTTAGCGCCTGTCGCAAAGACGCTGAAAAAAAGGAGGATCATGATAAGAAAAATGAACACCTGAACGAGATCCATCTCACAAAAGAGGCACTCGAATATGCTGGTATTCGCATTGCAACCGTTGAACGACGCGCATTGACTGGCGGTGTCGCAATTCCTGCGGAAGTTCAATTTGAGCCAAGCAGCACGGCCCATGTCGGGCCGCTTGTCCAAGGTCGCATCACACGTGTTGCTGTTACGCTCGGTGAACGCGTACACAAAGGACAGTTGCTGGGCATCGTCGCTTCGAGCGATGTCTCCGCTGCCCGCGCACGACTTGATCAAGCGCAAGCACGCCTTTCTGCGGCGACAGCGACCATGCAACGTCAACAACTCCTTTCCACCGAAGGAATTGGCGCGCGACGATCTCTGATCGATGCAGAGGCTCAGCTTGGCGATATTCGGGCGGAAATCAAAGGCCTCAAACGGCAGCTCTCTGTATTTGGATCCGGCAGCGGCGGTGAACTGGTGCTTACGTCGCCCATCAATGGCGTGATTGTCGCTGTGCATGCCACTCTTGGCGAAATTGCAAGCCCCGATCAACCAGCGTTCATCGTGACCGATCCAACGAAAGTTTGGATACAAGGCCATGTTCCAGAACTTGAGTTGAGTCGTGTCATTACGGGCTCTGCAGCTATCGTACGCCTTCATGCATTTCCCGATCTCGCCATGCCCGGAACGATCACCTACGTCGCCCCTTCCTTGGACGAAAAAACGCGGTCCATTCCTGTGCGCGTCATGCTTAAAACGCCAGATCCCCGTTTGCGAAGCGGTCTCTTCGGCAGCATTGAACTTGTCGGTGGAAATGCAGGCGAACGTGTCTTGGTGGTTCCTGCCGATGCAATCGCAACGCTTGATGGACAAACGGTGGTGTTTGTTCCTGCGGATGAACAGAACAGTTTTAAGCCACAGCCGGTCGCACTGGGACGACGGGCCGGAGGGCTCTTTGAAGTTCGATCTGGGATCCAAGAAGGTGCGCAGATCGCTGTCAGCGGCGCATTTACACTAAAGAGCGCGTTGCGCAGCGATGAACTTTCCGAACATCACGATCACTGAGGAACCTGCCATGAAAAAATTTCTAGAACTCTGCCTCACATGGCGCTTACTCGTGTATGCCTTCGTTGTCATCGTCGCAGCAGTAGGGATCCGCAATGCTCAGCAGCTCCCAATCGATGCTGTCCCCGATATCACTACCGTCCAGGTTCAAGTGCTTACAAACGCACCAGCGCTTGGTCCGGTTGATGTTGAGCGCATGATCACCTTTCCCATCGAATCATCCATGAGCGGCCTACCGGGTATTGAAACGATCCGCAGCGTGTCGCGTTTCGGACTCTCTGCTGTCACCGTGGTTTTTGAGGAAGGCACCGATCTTCTGCGTGCACGCCAACTCATCTCAGAACGCTTAATAGAGGCCCGTGATCGTCTGCCCAAAGATGCGTCCCCTGAACTTGGACCGCTCAGCTCCGGGCTTGGGGAGATCTTTCAATTTGAATTGCGTGCGGAGGTTATGTGCGCTGCTGGGAAACCGGATACCGAGCAATGTTACTCTCCCATGGAACTGCGCTCATTGCTTGATTGGTTCGTCGCATATGAATTGCGATCCGTGCCGGGTGTCGTCGAGGTCAACTCTTTTGGTGGCGAATTAAAAACATACGAAGTCGAAGTTATCCCTGATCGATTGCGTGCTCTGGATGTTTCACTCAACACACTTTTTTCGGCTCTTGAGCAAAACAACGCAACTGCGGGCGGTGGCTATCTTGTGCGATCGGGTGAGCAACTCCTCGTTCGCGGCGAAGGTCGTATCCAGAGCCTCGACGAGATCGGCGATGTACTGATCGAAACACGTAACGATGGAATGCCCGTACGTGTACGCGATGTTGCGCGTGTTCATCTCGCACCCATGATCCGTCAAGGGGCTGTCACGCGGGATGCGCGTGGTGAGATCGTCACAGGCATCGTGATGATGCTTGTGGGTGCCAACGGTCGTGAAGTGGTGGAAAATGTAAAAGAAAAAATTGCGCAAATCACACCATCACTCCCACCAGGCGTAAGCATCGATGTATTCTATGATCGCGCCGATCTTGTAAATCGAACCATCCATACTGTGGGAAAAAATCTGGCAGAAGGGGCCCTCTTCGTTATCGCCGTGCTGTTTCTTCTTCTCGGCAGTGTTCGGGGTGGCCTTATCGTGGCTGCCGCTATTCCATTTGCAATGCTTGTTGCCTTCACAGCCATGAGAATGCTTGGCCTGAGTGGAAATTTGATGAGTCTTGGTGCCATTGATTTTGGCATTGTCGTTGATGGCTCCATCATCGTTGTTGAAAATGCCATTGTTCATCTCGCAGCCGCTGCACGCGGGAAAAAACGAGCGATGACGTACGCAGAGGCCGCAGATGTTGTTCTCAATGCAACCCTCGATGTACGCAAAGCCGCACTTTTTGGTGAAGCAATTATCGTCATTGTTTACCTCCCCATCCTCACACTCGTCGGCATTGAAGGAAAAATGTTCAAACCGATGGCAATCACAGTGCTCTTCGCGTTGCTGGGCGCATTTATCGCATCGCTTACTTTCGTTCCCGTGCTGGTTGCCACATTTTTGAGGCAGCACCCCGAAGAAAAAGAGCCGTTCATCGTTCGCCATCTTCATCGTGTGTATCCACCCTTGCTCGCCAAGCTCATGCAAGTGCCAACGAAGGTCATCAAAATCTCACTCGCGTTATTGTTCATCGCAGGACTCGTCGCATGGCGCATGGGAGCCGAATTTGTGCCGCGCCTCGATGAAGGTGCCCTTGCGATTCAGATCCTTCGGTTACCCAGCGTATCACTCGAAGAGAGCGTACAAGGTGCAACACGATTTGAGCGCGTTATGCGTGAGTTTCCAGAGGTGGTCACCGTCGTATCCAAAACGGGACGCGGGGAGATCGCCACAGATCCCATGGGTGTGGAGCTTTCCGATGCCATTGTCACTTTGAAACCCCACGGCGAATGGACGACCGCTGATACCCGAGAGGAACTGATTGAGCGCATGTCTGCGCGGCTTACCGAGGTCCTCCCCGGACTTGGTTTTTCTTTCTCTCAACCTATCGAATTGCGCATGGCTGAACTTATCAGCGGTGCCCGTTCGGATGTTGTCATCACAATTTATGGGGACGACTTGGCTATTCTTGAGCGCTTGAGTCTCCAGGTACAAAATGTTGTGCGCGGTATTCCTGGCGCTTCTGATGTTCGCGGTGAGCAGCTCGCGGGCCTTCCAACGCTTGAGGTCACAGTCGATCGCGCTGCCGCCTCACGCTATGGCATTTCAGTGCGCGACGCACTCGATGTCATCGAAACTTTAGGAGGCCGTGCCGTCGGTGAAATTTACGAAGGTGAACGTCGATTTCGATTGCAAGTGCGCGTTCCATCCGCACTGCGCGACGATATCGATCAAGTGCGAAATTTACCCGTGAGCGGTCAAATGGGTCCGCTTGTTCCATTGGGCCAAATAGCCAACATTCAAATCGTTGATTCGCCCGCAAGTATAAGCCGTGAGGCCATCCGTCGCCGCACCAACGTCGAAGCCAACGTACGCGGACGTGATCTTGCATCCTTCGTTGGTGAGGCACAAACACGTGTTCTCAAAGAAGTGCCGATGCCACCCGGTTATGTTCTGCAATGGGGTGGTCAATTCAAGAATCTGACCGCTGCTTCCGAGCGTCTGGCGCTTGCCGTACCCATGGCCCTCGGACTGATTTTTATCCTGCTTTACATGGCTTTTGGCCAAATCAAACCGGCGCTTCTCATCTATTTGAACGTGCCCTTCGCGGCGGTGGGTGGAGTATTCCTCTTGGCCCTTCGAGGCATGCCATTTTCGATCAGCGCAGCCATCGGTTTTATTGCACTCTTCGGCATCGCGGTGCTGAACGGTGTTGTTTTGCTAACGACAATTAAAAAGCTTCGTGCCTTAGGTAAAACACCGTATGAAGCAGCCCGTGAAGGCGCTGAGTCTCGCTTGCGTGCGGTCGTCATGACAGCAACGGTCGCAGCGCTTGGATTTATTCCGATGGCACTTTCGTCAAGTGCAGGCGCTGAAGTTCAAAAGCCACTGGCCACAGTGGTGATTGGCGGCCTCTTGAGTGCAACATTCCTGACCTTGTTTGTACTGCCAACCGTCTACGCTTACGTCTATCGACAGGAAGAACCCCATGAACTCAAATCACCCCATTGCTGATGCCAAACAACAGCACGACGACCCTACAAGTCAGTCGAGCATCAAACTCGCCGCAGCGCTTGTCTTGGCGATTGCAGCGGAACTTGTTGACGCTTTCGCCCCACACACACTTCCATGGCGAAGCATTGGGCTTATCATGGCCGTGGTCGCAATTGGGATCGCGGGAATTGATGTTTACAAAAAAGGCCTGCGCGCATTGCGAAAAGGCCATCTCAACATCAACGCACTCATGAGCACAGCCGTCACCGGAGCCATGGTGATTGGGCAATGGCCAGAAGCGGCGATGGTGATGGCGCTTTATGCGATCGCGGAGGCTATAGAAGATCGCGCCGTGGATCGTGCACGAAACGCAATCAAGGGCCTGCTTGCTCTGGCCCCAGAGAAAGCCAATATCAAACAAGCCGACGGTACGTGGCGTTTAATGTCCGTGAAAGAAGTTTCCTTGGGAAGCACGGCTTGGGTTCGCCCAGGGGAACGCATACCCATGGATGGTATTATCACCACGGGCAACACCAGCATCAATCAGGCGCCTGTTACAGGAGAGAGCATACCCGTTGACAAGGGCCCAAATGATCCCGTGTTTGCGGGAACCATCAACGACATGTGTGCATTTGAACTGAGAGTTACCGCAGTGGCTGCAAACTCAACCCTCGCTCGAATCATTCATGCCGTGGAAGAAGCACAAAGCACCCGTGCACCAACGCAAAGTTTCGTAGACAAATTCGCTGCCATTTACACACCATCGATTTTTTTCATTGCGGTTGCGATAGCCGTATTTGGACCGCTATTGCTGGATTGGCCGTGGTTGACTCGCATCTACAAAGCCCTGGTACTTTTGGTGATTGCATGCCCATGTGCCTTGGTGATCTCAACACCGGTTTCGATTGTCAGTGGCCTCGCGGCTGCGGCAAAAAACGGGATCTTGATCAAAGGTGGAATACACCTGGAAAACGCCAGAAAGCTAAAGGCCATTGCATTCGACAAAACAGGGACGATCACCGAAGGCAAACCCAAACTTGTTTACAAAGAGTTCATGCACGACGAATGGCATCAGAGTGAAAACATTGCCGCTGCCATTGCCAGCCAATCAGACCATCCTATTTCGCAAGCCATTTCAAAAAATCTTCAATCATCAACGTTGGTCGTCAGCGCTTTTCAAGCGTTGCCTGGAAGGGGCATTCAGGCAACGGTAGAAAACATAGAATACGTGTTGGGCAATCATCGACTCATCGAAGAGCGCAAGCTGTGTTCACCAGCACTAGAGAAAATTTTGCTTCGTCACGAAGCCCAAGGACATACGGTTACATTGCTTGCAACACGCGGATCGGTACTGGCTATCTTTGCGGTCGCCGACACAATCAAGGCGTCCTCAAAAAGGGCAATTGCCGAATTAAAAGCGCTGGGCATCCTTCCCATCATGCTCACCGGTGACAATCAAACAACAGCCGCTGCCATTGCCAAAGAAGCCGGCATCGAAGAAGCGCGTGGAGAACAACTTCCGGCGGATAAACTCTCGGCTATCAAAGAGATGCATCAAAAGTTTGGATCCAGCGCGATGACGGGGGATGGCATCAACGACGCACCAGCTTTAGCAGAAGCAGATATAGGCATTGCCATGGGTGGTGCTGGCACAGACATTGCCATGGAAACTGCCGACATCATCATCATGAACGATGACTTACGTAAGATCGTACAGGTCATCCGTCTCTCCAAGAGAACCTGTGCAATCCTTTGGCAAAACATCACATTTGCCCTTGGCATTAAGGCAGCGTTCCTTGTGCTCGCCGTATTCGGTACCGCGGCCATGTGGATGGCTGTGTGTGCGGACATGGGCGCGAGCCTCTTGGTCGTTCTTAATGGCCTGCGATTATTGAAACAGTTGAGCAAATGGTCCGCCGTGCAGTTGCGGGCTGGCGAACAGACAAAGCCCAAGGAATTTATGCCACTGTAGGCACCCAAGATCGCCAAGCCGCAGCCCAAGCGATCGTGAATCTGATCGATCAAGCCGACGCCAGGATACACCCGCAGGATACACCCAAAAAATCGGAGCTTTGCGATGTGGATTAAAAAAGTAACTTCTCAAAAAGTGGTGGCAAATATAGAGGGCCGTGCAACTATTTTAGAAACTCCCCCTTTGGGGGAGTCGGGCGCGTAGCGACCGGTGGGGGTGCATAGAATGAATTGTGATAAGTCTAACAGCCAAAACGATGAAGAAGACCCCCACCGCCTGCGCTTCGCTTGGCGACTCCCCAAAAAGGGGAGTTTTCGGAAAAGTCATTCGCTTGCCACCACTTTTTGAGAAGTTACCTTTTTTTCAACATTTTTTTTGCACCGTCGATCCCGAGGAAGTACAACAGAGAGAGCAACGGCCGTTCGGGTTTCTGTAAACCTGAGGACGGCGGCGATGGAGCAGCAAACTCCACCACCGCCTAGGCCACGAACCTTAAAGAGCAAGGTTAGAGACCTATGAACTTATCTAAGCCGATCCGTCTCCTCATTCAAGTTCCAATTATGTTGACCCTCCCACCCTTCGCGGTGTTGGGCCTTGGTCTGCTTGCACGCCATCCCAAGCTCGTATTCATCGCTTGGGTGCTGCGCAGAACAGTGGCCACCACGCCGAGCTCTTAAAAAAATGCGTTGAATCGACGTCTTTCACATGCTACGAGATTCGTCAGGCATGTACTAGAGCTCTATGTTGTTTAACATTTTCAAGTTAATTGAGGGAGAGAATATGTGGATCCCACTTCACGATACACTCATTGGACACCGAAAACTTCGACGCCTCACACGCATCCTTAATATCAGCGAGCCCACCGCCCTAGGGCATATCACCCTCTTATGGCTCAACGTCATGCAGCGGGTGCCCGACGGTCTGCTCACAAACCACGACGCCGAAGACATCGCCGCCTATGCCAAATGGGACGGCGACGCACAAATCTTTGTTGCTGCGCTTATTGAAGTTCTATTTTTAGATCTGTCGGATGGGATCTATCACATTCACGATTGGGATGTTCACACCCTTCACGGCAAAGACAAAAACCGACGCGAACGCGACAAACATCGCAAACGTTCGCAACCTGAAAGTGTCCAAGCAACACAGCCCAATGCCCCTGCCAAAGAAAAATCAACCCGTGATCCGCAAGACGCCAACAGCATTCCGACGGAATTCCAAGCACCTGCCATGGAATTCCAAGCACCTGCCTCGGAATTCCAAGCACCTGCCACGGAATTCCAAGCACCTGCCACGGAATTCCAAGCACCTGCCATAGAATTCCAAGCACCTGCCACGGAATTCCAAGCACCTGCCATGGAATTCCAGCCCTATAGTAGAGTAGAGAATAGTAGAATAGATAAGAGTAGAGTAGAAAAGAAAAAACACACGCGTGCATACGCACGCGAGGATGTGTTGTTGATCTTTTCCCATTATCGAAAATTTCATCAACATGCCCACCCTTCGCCGCAACCGAACAGCATCGAGTGGAAAGCCATCGCAGCACGCATGGCCGAAGGCTACAGCGTCGACGATTTGTGCAAAGCCATCGACGGATGCCATCGCTCACCGTTTCACCTGGGCCAAAACGAAAGCGGCACCAAACACACGGGACTTCGCATCGTCGTGCGCGATGGTTCGCAGGTTGCAAACTTCATTTCCATGGCCAACAACCCAACACCCTGCCCTACGCAGCCTGTAAGCCCCGCCACGCAACGCCTGATCTCCGTCGGCAACGCATGGTTGGCCAAAACTGAAAACGCCCTGGAGGTGCACTGATGCAAGCCCAAGACCGCAGCGCATTTTTTCTGGCCTTCGCAAGTTTGTGTACGGCGTTTTCGCGCAACGTCGATGAAGCCCTTGTGGAAGTGTATTGGCGTGCGCTCAGTGATTTGCCGGTGGATGCCGTACGTGCGGCCATGGACGAAGCCATCATGACCCAAGACTTCATGCCGCCGCCTGCCAAGCTTCGTAGGTTTGCGGGCCAGAACAGCAACGAGACTTGCGCCGAGCCTTCGGATGAAGCCTTTGCACTGGTTGCACGCGCCGTGCGTGAAGTAGGATCTTATCGCGCCGTCGATTTTGATGACCCATGCATTCACGCAACCATCCGTGCCCTCGGCGGTTGGTCAAATTTCTGTCGCGCACCGGCCCATGAATTCAACACGTGGACCCGCAAACGGTTTGTCGCAATATACCGCGAGTTATCGGCAGAGCCTCAAGAGCAACATCACCACCGCCCATTGCTTGCCGCATACGACAACAGCGAGCCTGTACGATTCGTAAGAAGATCCCACGAAACCTACGCGCCATTGTCCTATGCGCTGATGGAGGTTGCGTAATGTTGTTTTTTTGGGTGTGCACATCACGCAATCACATGTGTTGCCGCGCTTGCAGGCAAACTTGCAGCATGCACAGCGAAAACATCGCGTGCACACACACAAATCCACCCTGCCCTGCATTCCCTCCGCACTCCCCGACCCCACCCTCACAACGAGTTGATGATGATGGGGTCTGGTAGTGCTCTGGGAATGGGTTGGGTGGATTTGTGTGTGTGAAAAGTAAGAACAAAAAAGGAGAGGGAAAAATGAGAAAAGTGTCAAAAAGAGAAGAGAGATTTTTAAATGAATTATGGGAGTTAAGATATTTATCTTCAAGTCAGATACAACAATTGTGGTATCCAGGAAGAAGCATTGAAAATTGCAGGGTGCGATTAAGCAGACTTGCCAAAGATGGTTTTATACAAAGACAACCTTTGTACGATGATTTGTTTCGGTTTGCGTGGTGCTTGGGTTCTAAAGGTTATGCGCATTTGCGACGACGATTTGGAGGCGAATACAAAGCCTACGATGTGTTGTCGCCTTTGTATATTCCGCATTTGATTGAAACGAATGATCTGTATGTAACGCTACGCGGAAACAATGATGGCATTTGGGAAGACCTCCCCTTTTTGTGGCGCGGTTCGCATCGCTCGATACTTCGTTACTGCACGCGCTTGGACGGCGGTTTATCGCGCATTCGTGATCGCGAAGTGCGCCCTGATGCCATTGTAGAGCCTCAAGGAGCATCCCTGTGCGTGTTTATGGAACTCGACCGTTGCACCGAGAGCTTGGTGTCGGGCACAGGACGCCGCAGCATCGAAGGTAAACTTGATGCCTATGCCCAGTATTTGAACGGTCGTACATACAGCGGTGCCACATGGTTTGAAAAACAGTATGGCCCAGAGCGTAAAGCACGCATTGTGTTTGTGGTACCGGGGCGTGGAAAATCAACGGAACGCATCGACAACATCCGTGCCATGGCCCACGCCCATTCTGTTTCCAAAGTGGCCTCTTTGGTGTGCCTTTCAAGCACCGAACAGGGCGCCATTCGCAAAGCCTGTGGGCTTCCCGAAGAAACGCAAGCCACCCAAACATCGGTCACGTCTGATTTGGCGTTGTGGCGAAAGCTCTACGAAGTTTCGGCACAAGCCTATCGTCGGTTGAGTCCTGAATCACCCATACGTCCGAAATTTTTACACATCGTGCAGCAAACAGAAGCACGTCTCATGGTTTTAGAAACAGCATGCGAAGGAGGCATCGTGTCATGATTGCATCGCGCCGTTTGTTGGTCTGGCTGCATGAGCAAGCCCTCCCCTTTGCGTTGGGCTTGCTTGCGTGTGCCATCAGTTTGATTCTCACCATGCAGTATTGCCGTATGCTGCGTGGTGATTTACCCGGTCACTTGCCTGAAGCCTTGGGACTCCTTTGGGAAGTGGGCAAATATATGTTTGTCACCGCAGGCCTGGCATTCCTTGCGTGGAAAGATTTTGGCCACAAGCTTGCCGGTTTTTGTTTTTTAATCATCGCCATGGTGCTTGTGGTGGGAAGCATCCGCGCGTCCATGCATTGGTTATCGGAAAATGACAGCGACCTTCGCGAAAAGAGCACGCGTCAATCGCAAGCGTATCAAGCCCTCAGCCAAGAAATAGAAGCCCTTGATACGGAGTACGAACTAACCATGGCCAACGCCAAAAGCGACCAAACCATGAACATGCGAACACGCAGCATCGAGATGGCCAAGAGCGCTGCCCTCCTCCGCGAACGACGATCCGAAATCGTTGCAAAACGCGCCACACTGGAAAATTCCGTACCCCAGCAAGAGGCCGGCCTCGGTTCGTACTTCGAGTACATGGCCGTGTCTGTGATGCTTGAAGTGGTAAGCATTGCGGCGTTTGCGATCTTTCGCTTGCGTACGCCGGTTGCAGGTACGAACGCAAGTACGAACCCAGGTACGAACGCGAGTACGAGAAGTACGAGCCCGAGTACGAACCCAGGTACGAACGCGAGTACGAGAAGTACGAGCCCGAGTACGAGTCCGAGTACGAACCCAGGTACGAGAAGTACGAGTCCGAGTACGAACCCAGGTACGAGAAGTACGAGTCCGAGTACGAACCCAGGTACGAGAAGTACGAAATCGGGTACGAAGACGAGTACGAAATCGTACCCGGTAATCGACATTGAAAAGTACAAAACGGCACGGGATCTTGTGGGTACGGGCCGTGTGATGCCTGCGTATCGTGAGCTCAAAAGAACATTGAATGTTGGACAAAAAGCGGTGGAGGATTTGATCAAGCGCATGGCCTCTGAAGGGGTGATCATTCGTTCGGGTCGTACTTGGGCAGTGGCCTGATGGATTCCCAAGAGATCCATTGGCCGGGTTTATTTGTGGCCGTACTTTTGGGTGCTGTTTGTTTGCTTGAATGGATGTGGCGTTCGCCTGAGTTTTGGATCAAACTTCCCATGACCCTCCAAATGATTACGGCGCACTACGATACCGTGCGCACGTATGCATTGACCCATCCATGGCTTAGCATGGTTGCGGTGGTGATGGGATTGTTCATCATGGCATTGCTTTATCGCGGTGTGGTGATGCTTTGGAGCAACGTGATTGTTGCAAGCCTTTCAGGGGTTCGACTTCAAACTCGCTTGACAGGATTTCGCCACCGACCGTTTGAACTTTTACACGCCATCCACAATGCACCCCAAGGACAAACATGGATCGGCATGGATCCCAAGGGTCGTCCTGTTTACCTTTCAGAATCGGATCTCGATACCCACGGGCACATCATGGGGCACACAGGTTCGGGCAAAACAAAATCGGTGCTTGAACCGTTGATGTTGCAAGACATGATGCACGGCAAAGGCGTGTTATTTATGGATGCCAAGGGAAGTTCTGAAAACGTGGACATGCTGCAAGGCCTTGCGCAAGAGGCAAAACGGGCATCGGATGTTAGGGTTTTTGCATTGGCGTATCCCGAATGGAGCCACACGTACAATCCCGTGTATTTAAGTGCCAAAAGCGATCCATTGGCGGTGGCCGAACGCATTTTCAGCATTTTTGAAATGGAAAACGAATATTATCGCGGTCAATCCAAGTTGTTTTTTTATCAACTGGTGCGGTTGCTTGCGGGAACGGGCAAGCCATTCAATATGGTGGATATTCGTTTATGCGTGTGCGACGACGATGTGCTCGGTTATGCCTTTGAATTGTCCGACGACATTCGCGCCAAATACGAAATAGAACGGCAGGGCAAGCAATTGGGGAAACGTCGCGCTGAGACGTTTACAGGCCTTACCAATGCACTTGCCGATTACGATCATCCATTGCTTGGCAGCTACAATCCCGACATCGTGTTGGACGACCTGGTGGAGCAGAAAGGCATTGTGTATTTCAACCTCCCGGCCAATCGGTATGCGCTGCTTGCACCGGCCATTGGCAAGATTGTGCTGCAACATGTGCAGGCCATCGGCGCCTCACGGCAAATCGACCGAAAAAGACACGATCAAACCCCGTTTTCCATCAACATCGATGAGCTCAATCGTTTTGCGTTTCCTGAACTTGTACCGTCATTGGCGATGTTGCGCGATGCCCACATGCAATTTCGACTTGCCCATCAATCTATCGGCGATTTGGAACAGGTGTCCCCGGAATTTTCGCGCCAAGTCCAAGACAACACACGGTGGAAAGTGATGCTGTACGAAAACGACCCCGACCATTTGGAAAAAATCGCACGAAGTTATGGGACAAAAACTGCGTTTAGAAAAACCGTTCGTTTCAAAGTGGGGCCGCTGTTTACGTTTTTGAACACAGGTGACGTAAGCAATCGCGAAGTGGAGGAGTTTGTATTGCATCCCAATTTACTCAAATGCCTTGAAGCACGGGGCCAAGGGTACTTGCTCAAACCCGAAGGCATGACCGGTTTAAACTTTGCCATGTTGCCGCGATTGAGCGCCACACAAACACTTGCCAAGAGCCGTGGGTCTGCACACGATATAGGGCTCGATTTCCACGGTCGATTTGTGTTAAACAGTCAAAACTATTTGAAGAACGAGAAACGGGAGTGGGTCTCAATTCATGCCACCTAGGAAAAAATACGTATTAAGCACAACCGTTCGTTGGAGCGCCGTGGAAGTGGCGCTGTTTAAATACGTTGTGCAAATCACCCAAACCAACATGGTTGAAAATCTTCGTTCAGCCATACGACTTTACGCGCAACACTTGCCAGGGTTTGACCCCGATGCGTTTGCAAACTTTGCCAAAACCCAAGTGATTGAAACCATGCCCCAAGGTCCCGATCGCGAACGGCTGCGTGTTGAGATCCAAGAACTTGTTGAACGTTTTAAAAAACCCGAAGTATCCGACTTTGATCACACCGCGCCACGTCCAACCCTCAAGTCAGCATGTGGCGAACACGACTTTGACACGTGAAAGAGGTCCCATGAGCAATCGCATTCAAGACAAACAAGGCCGTCCCAAAAAATTCACCGCACGGGTGGGCCTTGCCCTCGATCCCATCGAACGCATGTTCGTGGAATACTACGCGGATTTGTACCACAAAGATTTTTCACAAATCGTGCGGGGCATGATCCGAAAATACATCGCCATCGATCCCAACTTCGACATCAAGAAATTTTCACGATGGGCCGAAAAGATGTGCATCCAAGACCAAGAAGATGAAGAAACACAAGCATTGTACAAACAAGCGCTGCGTGATTTTAATGAGGCCAGTGATGCGGTGGGGATAAAGAGGAAAAAGAAGGCGGGGTAAATATTTTTTCTATGAACGGCTCCAGTATCACACGCTTTCAACAATCGATCGAAAATACTCCAGCAGCCAAACCATCGACAAAGTATCAAGTTCACAATACTTGAGAAGAGCCTTCTGAACCGCATCGCGTTCCAAGATGGACATCTCCGTAAACTGCATTCGTGCCCAGGCTATCATCGCAGCACCGCCCTTATTTATGTCACTGTCATCAATCAAAAGATGATTTTCCAATCGGTCAAGTTCCTCTTGAGGAATATCCGAAAACATAGAGGGCAGCATCTTATACGGATCTTTGGTTGATCCATCTTTTTCAGTATGGATCCACACCATAGCGTCAAAGTTCAGGCTTGGGATCTGAAGCCCTTTTCCATAAATTGGATGTGAATACTTTTCACGCAATCGCTGTGAATCGTGGAGAACCGCAGGGATAACCTGCTTAATCGAATTTGATCCACCCATAAGCGGGTGATAATAATTGTCCCGAACAATATCCAGCAAATCGACCATGCATCGCTTGCCAACTTGCTCTGGAAAGTCCTTTGTCTTTGAAACACGCGTTAGTGAATCAATAAAGTATTTCAGTTCTTCCGCATCATGTGTTGGCGTCGTTTCAAGCTGATCATAGATTTGCCGAAGCACAGTATTCTCGTGCGAAGCATATCTGAAAATTGTTCCCTCATCTCCCTCAAGAGATCCTTTGAGTCGGCGAACAAAATCGAAGTTGGGAAACACGTCGGATTCAAGGTGAATGAATTGATCCCGGTGTTCAATAGAACCATTTTCTCGCAATACGTGATGGGAAAATTGGAATGCAATCTGCTCGTAGGGGCGTCGTCCTTTGTGAAATGGAATAGCCACCATAGACGTTTCAAAATCAATACAGTGGATCGGCCACTTCACCGCGTCAAATTGCGACTTTAATCCCTCGCGATTTATCCAAGGCGTAGGATCACGTTCCTTCACTTTATTCACTTGAATCATCTGTCTGATGTAAGGAGGGTGTTCACTGCGAGATGATTTCGGCTTTAGATCTTCTTCCTTGACTTGGTCAATAAATAGGATGTTCTTTGACAGAAGTTTTTGAACTTGTAAGTTCCAAATATCAAAGACAAGCGGTCTCGCGCTGTCCTCTTTTTTTAATTTACCGCTACCCACCCAGCATTCCACAAAGCCAGATTGCAATCCCGTTAGCTCCGTTTCATCTTTGATCCGAAATTCGCATTTATTACAAAGTTCATTGCATCGAGGAAGGGCTCTCGCATCTTGAATGAGATGATCCGCTAAGTATTTTGCGTAGTTTGAAAAATTCTCGTTTGTTGGAAAAACATATTCTTCAATGAGATAAATTACCTCTTCAGAAACATCACATTTCTTTAAGATCGATTTTCCGCAATCCTTCTTGCTCAGGCCAGACCTTACCATTACCGATGATTTTCCCTTGTTTGGCTTGAGTAAAAACCATTGATGAAGACCGTTGACATCCGAAGTCACTGTCTTATCTACAAGCATCAGGAATGGCGTAATGTGGATAGGTGCCTTGAAGTAGCGACGTGCCACCCAAGTTTGAAACGCAACGTCGACGAGGTAGGGCTCCCAATCGGAATAAAGACCGGATTTTTTCTTTGTAAAAAATCCATTTTCTTCCGACGGAAAGTCATGGCTCTTCGACTTCACTTCGATGAGGTTGATTGTATTGCCTATCTTTTCCAAAATATCGACACGCACCAAATAGTCGTCAATTTGAAGTGCGGCCTCAAAAATCACGATATTGTCAAGTTTGAGAAGATCTGCGGTCTTTTGAATTGCCTCTTCCGTGCCCAGACCTTCGAGATCATGTCCACCTTCGTAAAAAACTTTTGCGAGGGCACCTACTTGAAAGCCTCCCTGCGCAAGGGTTTTCAAGAAGTCGTTATCTGTGAGTAAATTACCGTACGTATCTGCATGCTCAGCGTAGTAAAGCTTTCTTGGACACTCGTAAGCAGACTTAAATCGAGATTTGGTCAAATACTTCTTACGCGTCATGCTTCCTTACCGTCGCCTCAATAGCGGCTCTGATCCTGCGGAGTTTCAACGATTAATCCAACTCTTCAAAATAATCGTGATCGATGCGTTTGATAGAATACACGCGCTCATCGTGCACACCAAGGCCGCAATCGATCATCAATTCGGTCAACTGTGCACCATCGATTAACACAATTTTTTTCTCAATTTGCTGAACATACGCACGCGCATCTTGAGAAAATGACGATGTGGTGATGAACACCCCTTTGCGTGCGCGATTACCTTCAAGGCTACCGGCAAACTTTTGTATATCAGGACGTCCCACCGTGCCTTCCCAGCGTTTGGCTTGCAGGTAAATCGCATCAAGTCCCAACTTGTCTTCTTTGATGATTCCATCGATGCCACCATCGCCGCTTCTGCCAATCGCTTCGCCCGCATCTTTGCGCGAACCGCCGTAACCCATAGTGACAAGCAGATCCACCACAAGCTGCTCAAAAAATGGCGGCGAGCACGATTTGATTTTTGCAATCAAATCGGATGCAAGTGCCTGCTTGAGGATCTGGTGGCTCCGCTCCCATTGCTCTTCGGGACTCATTGTTTGTTCAATGGCTTGCACAGACGGTAACTCTTGTGTCCCTGGCGATGCGTGAAATGTCACAAATTCAGGATATGCACGCAGATTTTTAACATTGATCGCCTCGGGCTTTGTGGCAAGCAATTCCAAACCCTGCTGCGTGATCTTAAATTTCCCGCGACCTGTGGTTTCCAAAAGCCCCGCTTTGGTCATGTACGTTTTGGCCCAACCCACGCGATTGTACAAAACAGTTTGCGTGCCGCTTGGAATGCGTTCACGACGGTCCTCTTCAGACAATGTAAGTTCATTAGCAAGTGCATCGCAGGAGCCACGCAGGGTGTGTTCGTGTTGATCGGAGGTAAGCCGCAACAAGGGTAACATCAGGGATTGATAATCGGGTGTGGGCATGGGGAAAGGTTATAGCAACGTTAAAGATTTAATGCCAAGCATTGATCTTATAGATCCATCTCCACGCATTCGGACTTCGTTTTTGCAGCCATTTCATTGAGCGCGATATGCAACCACTCCTTGATAAGGTGCTTTTCCTCAGGCAGGTCATATTGCTTCTGATAAAGAACTAGCGTTTCATCTAGCCAACGAGCGACCGTATCTAATTGGTGAGCATCCGGTGGAAACTCAGGCATCGCTGCTACAAATGTGTGCCGATGAAGTGGGCTCTCGCTCCGTCGTGCATTGTATTGAGAGATATGGTTCCAGGTACTATGAACGCATCCGCTAAACGGCTGGTATGAAAAATTATAGGCATTCTCTAAGCCCGCCTCGATCGCCATTTCTCTCGTGGAAATATTGGACCATGAACCTAGTTCTACGGGAAGTAAGAACATCAGCTTCTGCGCGTTGAGCCATGCTTCCATTTCCTGAATGCTTTCATCTTTTTGATGATCTATCCCCCGAGACGTCAAATCCGATTTCAAGTGTTCAAGGTGTAGCTTTGACTGCCCAAGACCATATTCTACATACTTTTTAGATCTGTCCTTAGGATCTAGCATCAACCACGCGATAGTAATGTGTGCATCGACCATCGCTCTGATGAACAACGGGGCGGAATGATAATTCCACGCTGATACAGCTTGCGCCAACTCGATCGCGATCGTTCCTTGTCGCGCGAGAAGAGCGCCGAGCACCGAATGTACCTGGGGCTCTATGAGATCAATAGGAATAGCATTAACATGTCTTTTTATTTCGGCTTTCACCTTTCCCCTAAAATCATCCACTAATTCACAAATTAACTTTTGTCCCACATCACTCATGCATGTACTCTAGATGCAACTTCTTGATAGGTTTTAATTCAAGATTATGATTCCAAAAATACTTGACCCAACTCCACGATGGTATCTCATGATCCTGTCTCACCATTGTAAGCATGAAACTCGCCGCACAAACTGAAGCCCCAACCTTTCTCGATTCTTCAGTTTCTGGATAGTTTGCGAGGGCCTCAAAATTCCCAAGTGAACATCCTTCCGCAACAGAGAGCTTCCCTTGGCAACCTAGTAGATAAATCGAATTAGCCTGCATTAGGACTGATCGACGGCCACGCTTGTGCAATAACTCTCCTACGAACGTTTCAAGGAATAAAAGATAATCGGGTCTACGAAGAGTAATGGGGCGCTGTTCAAAGAGGTCAACAAGGGGGCATTCAGGATAGAGAACAACAAAGTCGTGTACCGCGGTCAATAAAGTTGAGAGGGATTTTGTGGTGGTTAGGTAGGCACGCAAGTCATGCCATTCTTCCTGCTTTACTGAAGGCATTTCCGAGAGCATAATAAAATGACATTTGCTTTCGCAGTTCTTAACGTAATGTCCGATGTCTGCCGCGACTTTTGCGGCTGCAGCAATACCATGTGATTCTTCAACGAGCGCCAACCAAATAATTTCGGGTAAAGTATCTCGATCGTAATGTGCAGTACTTAAGCCGCCCTGGATCTGGTGCAACATAGGCGGAAGAAGAGTCTTGCCAATCTTTTTATGGTCAGCAAGCACGCCTTGCCGCGATTTTCTTTTGTTTGGTTTCTTCATGATACCCCGAAGCACCACAGGGTCAGCACCATCCATAGACATGCGAAAAGAGATCCAAAGGTTCATACCCCAAAATAAACAGCGGCCCACCGCGAGATAGATCCAATTTATTTAAGCCTTCCCAAAACGCGCCATCCAACAAAGATCACCTAACCCCAACGCATTACCTGCTCACGGCCCCCCTATAGAACAGAAATAAATAAAAATACATACTTTTCTATTTCATTATCTTTTGTTATCTTTGAAACAACTTAAAGCAATAACATCTTAGGATCCCACGCCATGGACAACACCGAACGCTGGTTGAGTATCGACGAAATCACGGCCCATCTGGGGGTCTCTGCGGTAACCATCTACCGTTGGCTGGAGCGCGGCAAAGTGCCAGCGCATCGCGTGGGCAAGCTGTGGAAATTCAAAGCATCTGAAGTGGATGAATGGGTCAAGTGCGGACAAGCCGCAGAGAAGCAGCCCCCTGCACAAGGAGGGCACCCCCATGGTTAACCAACATCCCGAACAAATCGCCCGCGATGCCATCGACCAACGTCTTGAGCAGGCGGGATGGAAAGTCCAGCCCTACAAGCGCATCGACTGGAGCGCTGGCCCTGGCATTGCCATTAAAGAGTACCCCACGGAAGACGGCCGCTCCGCAGATTATGCACTTTTTATAGATCAAAATCCTGTGGGCATTATCGAGGCCAAACGCGATGACGAAGGCCTTCGCCTCACGGCTGTAGAAGAACAATCAAGCGGTTATGCCGACAGCAAATTAAAATATGTGGATCATGGCCCCCTGCCTTTTCGCTACGAAGCCACAGGCGTGGTGACACGATTTACCGATATCCGAGATCCAAAACCGCGATCACGCGAAATGTTTTCATTTCATCGCCCAGCAACACTTTTGGCCTGGCTAAAAGAAAGTCGATCGTTGCGGGATAGGCTTTATGATTTGCCTGAGCTTCATCATACGGGATTACGAGATTGCCAATTTAGCGCCATTTCACAGCTTGAAAAATCATTCAAAGCCAATCGGCCACGGGCATTGATTCAAATGGCCACCGGTGCGGGAAAAACGTTTACAGCCATCACCGCTGTGTATCGATTGCTTAAATTTGCGAAAGCAAAGCGCGTTTTGTTTTTGGTGGACACCAAAAATCTGGGGGAACAAGCCGTACAAGAGTTTATGGCATTTAAGCCCGCAGATGATAACCGAAAATTCACCGAGCTTTACAACGTCACGCGGTTAAAATCAAAACACGTCCCCACCGACTGCCAAGTGTATATCTCAACCATTCAACGTTTGTATTCTGTGTTGCGTGATGAAGAGCTGGATGAATCATTGGAAATCACCAACCCCGGTGAAGATATCGCCCCCATCAAGCAACCGTCCTGTGTTGTCTACAACGAAAAGATACCTGTTGAATTTTTTGATTTTATCATCATCGATGAGTGCCATCGTTCTATTTATAATTTATGGAAACAGGTTTTGGATTACCAAGACGCTTTTTTGATTGGCCTCACCGCAACGCCTGACAACAGAACATTAGGATTTTTCAACGAAAACATGGTCAGCGAGTATTCCCATGAAGACGCGGTGGCGGATGGCGTCAACGTGGGTTACGACACGTATTTGATCACAACAAAAATCACACAAGAAGGCTCAAAACTTGAGGCCGAACAGTACATAGAACGGCGTGAAAAACTATCGCGTAAAAAGCGATGGGAGCAACTTGACGAAGACGTGGAATACGCATCCAAAGATTTGGACCGCAACATTGTAAATCCCAGTCAAATTCGGCAAGTCATCCGAACTTTTCGCGACAAGTTGCCCGAGATATTTCCAGGCCGAACCGAAATGCCCAAAACACTTATTTTTGCCAAAACAGACAGTCACGCCGATGACATCATCGGTATCGTTCGGGAAGAATTTGAACAAGGCAATGCTTTTTGCAAAAAAGTAACCTATCAATCTGAAGAAGACTCAAAATCCGTTCTTTCCCAATTCAGAAACGACTATTACCCACGCATTGCCGTGACCGTTGATATGATTGCCACCGGCACCGACGTAAAACCGATTGAGTGCCTTGTGTTTATGCGGAATGTAAAATCGAGGAATTATTTCCAACAAATGCTTGGACGCGGAACCCGCACACTCAACGAAGATGATTTGAAGCGTGTCACCCCATCGGCATCAACAGCCAAAACACACTTTGTGGTGGTAGATGCCATTGGTGTCACCAAATCGCAAAAAACAGACTTACGCCCCTTAGAACGAAAGCCCGGCGCGTCCCTCAAAGACCTTTTGAACCAAGTTTTAATGGGCAACAAAAACGCTGATGTGTTTTCTTCTCTGGCAAGTCGCTTGATCCGACTTGATAAAGAACTTACCCCTGTAGAACATGAATCCTTGAAAAAATTGGGCAAAGGCTCCACCCTTTCTGACATCACACGGGCGCTTTTGCATGCCCATGATCCCGATATCGTTGAAGCCCAAGCGCGTGAAACATTTCAGATTGCCCCCACTGAAGAGCCTTCTGAAGAACAGAGAGAACAAGTCCAACAAAATCTGTTGAAAATACCAGGTTCAAGACTTTCGGGCGAATTGAACGAGTTTATCGTAAAATCCCGACAAGCCCACGACCAAATTATCGACGTGATCAATCAAGACCAAGTCACGTTTGCAGGATGGGACGCATCCCAAATCCATCAAGCCAAAGCCATGGTCACCGATTTTGAAACATTCATCAAACAGCATAAAGACGACATAATGGCCCTGTCGATCCTCTACAACGCGCCCCATCGACGAAAAGAAATCACCTATGCCATGATCCGCGACGTGTTTGATCTTCTCAAAACACATAGACCCCATCTTGCGCCTCTACGCGTGTACCAAGCCTATGAGGCCCTCGACCAAGTCAAAGCGGGCAACCCTAGAAATGAATTGATTGCCATTGTGTCCCTCATCCGGCGCGTGACAGGCATCGACACAACCCTTACCGAGTATCAACGAAGAGTTGATAAAAATTTCCAAACGTGGGTCTTCAAAAAACAAGCGGGATCTGCCGCCAAATTCGATCAAGAACAAATGGACTGGCTACACATGATCAAAGAACATATGGCGTCGAGTTTTCACATAGAACGCGATGACCTCGACCTTGCACCCTTCAACGCAAAAGGCGGTTTGGCAAAAATGTACGACCTCTTCGGAACGCACATGGATTCGATCATCTCAGAAATCAATGAGGCGTTGGTGGCATGAGAACAGTACCTCTTTCAGAGTGCATACTTCCAGCAAAGTCTAAAGTTCAGCCCAAAGATTATCCTGGTTTTCCATATATCGGATTGGATGATGTAGAATCTCACACAGGGCAGATACTCACCAAAAAGTCCACGGAAGAAATGAAAAGTGCAGCAGTTCTATTTTCTCCTGGTGAGATCTTGTATGGACGTCTTAGACCATACTTAAACAAGGTATTTGTCGCGAATGAATATGGATTATGTTCTGCGGAATTTATACCTCTTAAATGCAAATCTGAAATAGTAATTCCCGAGTATCTTGCCTGGTTACTTCGGAGCAACAAGTTTGTTTCATTTTCGACTCGCTTAGGAGCCGGAGATCGACCACGAGTGAGTCTGGATGATATAGGATTTTTTCTTGTCCCACTCTATAACACAATAACGCAAAAAAAAATCGTCTCCAAAATCGACACCCTCTTCGCTGAAATCGACGCAGGCATGGCGGATTTAAAACGCGCCAAAGCGCAACTTGAACTCTACAAACAATCGGTTTTGAATGCTGCCATCCAAGGCAAGCTTGTACCCCAAGACCCCAACGACGAACCCGCATCAAAATTGCTTGAACGCATCCGCGCTGAAAAAGAAAAGCTCATCAAAGAGGGCAAAATCAAAAAACAAAAACCGCTTCCCCCCATCGACCCAAGCGAAGTGCCTTTTGAATTGCCACAAGGGTGGGAGTGGGTGAGGTTGGGGGAACTTTCACAAGAGTTCAATTACGGAACATCGCAAAAGTGTGATTACTCTATTTCTGGTACTCCAGTTCTCAGGATACCAAATATCGGAAATGAAGTCATTGATATAGGAGATTTGAAATTCACAAGGCTCGAAAAGAATGACTACGAAAATCTAAAACTACAGATTGGCGATATACTAATTATCCGGAGCAATGGAAGCGTTAATTTGGTTGGCAGAAGTGCTATTGTAAATGATTCTTCTGTTGGCATGGCATACGCTGGATACCTTATTCGTTTAAGGCCATTTCAGACAGTAGAACCAGAATACATACACTTATGTTTAAGTTCATTTTACCTACGCACTCAAATCGAGGCATTTGCAAAATCGACTAGCGGAGTCAACAACATCAATGCTCAAGAACTGTCTAGGCTCATTATTCCGCTACCACCAACTTCAGAGCAAATCCGAGTCATTAAAACAGTTAAAAAAATATCTGAAAAAAAACTTGGGAAATCCCTAGGCATTGAACTTAATTTATCTTTTACAAGCCTCTTGAAACAATCCATCCTCAAATCCGCCTTTGAAGGAACCCTCGTATGAACAGTGCATCCATCATCAACAAAGTGTGGAGTTTCTGTCACGTCCTTCGTGACGACGGCGTAGGCTACGGCGATTACCTCGAACAGCTCACCTATCTTTTATTTTTGAAGATGGCCGATGAATACGCAAAACCGCCCTACAATCGAAAAATTGGTATTCCCAAGGAATTTACGTGGGAAACGATTACGTCCAAAAAAGGTGCCGAACTCGAAGAACACTACGCACGGCTTCTCAAAGAATTGGGCAACAAACCAGGCATGGTTGGTCAAATTTTTGTGAAATCCCAAAACAAAATCCAAGACCCTGCCAAGCTATCGCGCATCATCGATATGATAGACAAAGAGCAATGGGTCAGCATGGAGGCCGATGTTAAAGGCGACATCTACGAAGGCTTGTTGGAGAAAAACGCAGAAGACACCAAAAGTGGTGCGGGCCAATATTTTACGCCCCGCGCTTTGATTAAAGCCATGGTGGAATGTGTTCGACCTGAACCGCGCAAATCGATTGCAGATCCAGCCTGCGGCACGGGTGGGTTCTTTTTGTCGGCCTATGATTTTTTGGTCAAAGAACATCAGCTGGATCGCGAAGACAAAAAGTTTTTGATGCTCCATACATTTCGTGGCAATGAAATCGTATCGGGCACACGTCGGCTGTGTTTGATGAATTTGTTTTTGCACAATATCGGCGAAATGACCCAAGAAGATATCATCATTTCCCCCAACGATGCGCTTGTGGCCCCGCCAAGCACCACGTTTGACTATGTTCTTGCCAATCCACCTTTTGGCAAAAAAAGCAGCATGAC